>CAYHEQ010000021.1:0-14525 GCA_964355795.1 uncultured Candidatus Saccharibacteria bacterium | reverse complement strand
CTCGGAGTGTATAGACAAGGCTTTTCATTCATAATATTTCATTTAATTAATATTATTTTTTTCTCTTTGCGAAAAGATATCGCTTATCACGCGAAGTTCTTCTCTCAATCTGTCTGGTTTAACTTCTTTTTTGCATTCTATCTCATAAATTTCATTAGCCACATTGACTTCAGTCTCAAATCCTGCTTCTTCCAGTTTTTCTCGCATAGAAATAATCTTTTGCAAATCTTTAATAATTTCCTCTGGTGTTATTTCTTCAGTAAAAACTGTGCCGACAGCAAGCGTCAGAGACTCGTCATTTTGTCTATAAGAGAGATAGCTAGAAGGAACATCGTCTCTGATGCTTGCTATTAATATTTCCGACTCAAGAATCTCATAGCCAAATTGGCGACTATCGAAAGTGTCAAGAAATATCTCAACCGAAGTCGCGTCAGCCAAATCATTCACCGTCTGCCACTGAAATATTATTCTCGCGTCACTTTCTGCTCGAGCTTTTATATCCTCTGCTGGTTGTATGAAACTTTTTTCTTTTTCCATATTTTTTCCTTTCTTCTATTATTGGTTTTGTTCCTTCCCTTAATCAACTGCCTTTTGTTTGCGCTAAGTCTCGCCTATTATCAACTATTCCATTTCTGCTCTCTGGTCTTCTCGGCAAATTTCTCGTCTCCGTCTTTTTTTGCTGGCGCGTTCAGCTCGCCATAAGAGCGAATTTTGCCTAGAGTAATATCTGCCGCGTTTCGTGAATTTTTGAATTGCTCCATAATAGTTTGTCCTTATTGGTAATTTTTCTGCTTCTTAGTTTCTGATATTGAAAGGTTTCTGATGTTGAAAGCCTTTTCAGATTACACTAAACCTAATATCTTTCTTTAGTATTTCGAGAGTAACTACCAGACAACCATTGGTAGCGAGTATTTTCTTCTATGCGACGCAATATACCTATCCTTTCATCATCTATTATTTCGTTAGTCTCCTTGTCAAATAAGGTTATGCCATTTCCTATGTGGTAAACCTGAGTATTTTTGTGTTCCGCTAGTATATCCAGAATCATTTGTTCATACTTGCTCAATCGGAATCTTTTGGGCACGCGTATCGTTCCCGGGATTGTAGTCTCTCCATAAATATTGGCTGGTACCGAATTACTTTCGCCCAAAGACCTCCCGTCTTTATTTACCCATTCCCAAACAGGACCCCCTAGGAAAGAAAACCACTTGGTACTTCGCCCAGCAAAAGCGTTTCTGGGAGCATGCGCAGGAAGCTCGCCCTCATCAAATATCCTCCAATTGCCCCACTCCGGTTTCCCCCAAGGAAAACCGGGTCTTACTGGTGGTCTTTCCATCGATATTTTTTCAGAGCCATTTTCGCTTTCACGTATTTTTTTGAATTGTTCGGTCATGATTGTTGATTACGGTTTAATATTAAATTTGGGAGGCTGTTTACATTCTCCTTTATCTATAATAGATTTTTTTTATTTCTTTCATAGTAATATTTTCTAAAACACATTGTTTATTAAAAGTTCCAGTTCTTCTTTCTCCCCTTCATCCTGCTGTTCTTCGTATTCTCCATCCGGATACCAATCTATCAGCTCGTCGCCCTTTTTACCAAAAATTTCTTCGGTCATTTGGTCAAATCTCTCTTCAAATCTTTGCGCTGCGCGCTTTTTACGACAAGAAGCCTTTCTCCACTCTGCGATTTCTTCCGCAGCCATTTCGTCTTTTCCTTCTGCGTCTTCTTCTACTCTTTTCTGCGTATAACTTAATCGCTCTCTCATATCATGCTCCTTTCTAATTTATTTTTTGAAATATTTTTGCCGCTTCGCTCAAAAGTCTCTCCTTTTGTCCCAAAGTTAGTCCTTTACTCAAACCCTTCACTTCCTGTAAGAAATCTTTTTTTCTGCCTGACACCATCATGAGGGGCAGATAGAAATCTGATCGATCGGATTGAGACAAGACGCTTTCTCCCTTGACGATATCAGTGGGCATGTCAATATCGCGTAATCGGCCAAAAGGCTCTGGCCTATTTTGCTTCATCGTAAAACCCTCCAGCATAGTAATGGCACCGGGAAGAGAAAATTGCTCTACTCTTTTGTTCTCCAATATTTCCATATATTTTTTGGCATAACAAAAGCAGATAGCTCCCATAGCCTCTGCTTTTGTTTTGATGTATCTCTGCTCTAAGCCTCCACCCTTTCTTTTCTCGAAAGGACGGAAGTTTATGTCCAAAAGCCGGATATAAATGGCCGGAGCCGGAGCTCATGAAGGTCGAACAAATATTATATATTTTGACCTTTTGGCCTATCGGTCTTTTAGAACTTTGGCCATCTTAGCACACTTTTAAAAAAATGTCAATAGCTTTTAACATTTATTGCCTTTTTCAGGTTAAAATACAGGTTAAAGAGGTTATTTTACGGGCTATTTTTGTATTTTGATAATGAAAATTCTGTTAATTCTTATTGACTTTTTTTGTGGTTTGTGTATAATGAATTTAATATAAGAAACAAAAATATATGAATACTGGCGCTACCAAAAAAGTGCTAGAAACTCTCGGTCTTTCCAATAAGGAAGTGCGGGTATACATCTCTTTACTGGAAATGGGTCATTCTCCAGTTCAAAAGATAGCCCAAAAAGCCGAGGTGAATCGGGCAACGGCCTATGTCAACCTAGAGTCTCTAGCCAAATCCGGCCTCGTTTCTACCATAGAAAAAGGTAAAAAGACCCTATATTCCGCTGAATCGCCAGAGCAATTAGAAATATTGCTCAAAAAACAAGAACAAGAGCTACGAGCAAAAAAAGACTCTCTCGCCGAGATTATCCCTGAGCTGAAAAGTATTTTTGAATATGCCGGCGACAGACCTGTGGTAAGATTTTTTGAAGGAGTAGAAGGACTGGAGGCTATCCAAGAAGACTTCATCAGATCATCTAGGACAAAAGACATTACTTTTGGCCTTGTTTCTCTGGATCACTTGCTCAATGTGTTCCCAAACCAAGAAAAATCTTTTACGGTCAGAAGGATACAGAAAAATGTTTATAGCAAAATCATCTATACGAAAAAAGCTGGGCCTGTCGCCAACGCCACAGACAAAAAATCATTGAGGGAAGCAAGATTCATCCCCATAAATAAATTTCCCTTTACTTGCAGTGTCGATATCTACGGAAAAAATAAGATAGCTATCGTCTCCTATGCGGGAAAATTAGCAGGGGTTATTATTGAAAACTTAGAAATACACAAAACATTCAAGGCAATATTTGACCTCTGTTGGGAGGCAACCGAAAAATATAAAAAATAAATTTACTTTTTTAACGAAAAAGGGAACGATGAAAAATCGTTCCCTTTCGATACTGCTGAGAGCCACGGTAGCTCATCTTTATGAATAAGTCCACCGTGACCCCCGACCATGAATTTGGTGGGGCGGTTACCACTGCATATGGTACCCCTCCTTTCTTTTCCGCGTGCGCTGATGGCTTGCTGGTTGGCCAACATCGCCTCGCCCTATTGTCTCCCTGTGCGGGAAAAAATAGGGCGAGGGTTGACCCCTCACTTACCAGCCCATAGCCACCACCTCCACACGAGTTTTTTTGTTTTTGAGTACGCACTCAAGGAAGTTTATTCTCCCCGCTCGGCTTTCATCCTGTTTTATGAACCGAGCTTTCCCATTCTTCTTACTGCCGAGAGGCAATTCTGGGAACCCTCTCTGGGCCTACCTTGCTAGCGTCGCCCTAACAGATGGCGAAGCGAACAGCAAGGGCATTGGCCTCCGCGACCGTCGCAATCGTGGCACGGGTGCTCTTCTGCGCTCATCTTCCCACCTCCTTTCATAAAATCTAGCGTCGGTCGCTACCCTATTACTTTAAAGTACAGAGAATTGAGAGCAAACCCTTATAAAGCAAGGGTTTGCTCTCTAACGTTACTCTCTGCAAGTAACGCCCTAGCTGGCACCAGGGTGGTTTTCAAGCTTTTGTCCGCAACAACGAAGGCCTCCCGAAGGATTTTCTTCATCGCCCCTTTTTTCTGTTTTCAGCTTTCGCTAAAAACAGATTTGGCGGGGAATCTCTTACCTTCCGCTACTTGCGGTTCCTGCCAGAAAAACGCAGGCAGAAAAAGGTAATAACGAGAATGTGCGGTTGCCTTGGCTTTGGCAGACCATCTGCGCCCTTTTTTTTAAAGATCATTTAAGCACAAAGCCCAGTATAGCACAAAAAAATGGCTTTGTCAAGCACTTTTTACAAAGCCATCATCCCAACAGGTTTGGACACCCAATTTTTTGAACCTGAAAATCCCCTATTCCCCCGCCTCCAGCTCCACTTTCTCTTTCTTTTGTTGGCTGATGATAACAAAAATCTCTTTGGCGATTTGGCGGGCGGAATCGCGCGGGAAGATATTGTCCATTTTTTGCTTCATCTCTTCTCGCGCATTTTTGTCGTGAAGTAATCTTTCTATTTCGGTCAAAAAGTCTTCTCGGCTGAAAGCCCCCTCGTCCATTACTACCGCCAAACCTTGCTTTTGAAAAAACATGGCGTTTTTCCTCTGATGGTCGGAGGCGGCCGAGGGTAATGGTATCACTATGGCGATTTTTTCCAAAGTCACTATTTCGGCCAAAGTATTGGCACCCGCGCGAGAGATCAAAAGGTCGCTATGAACGAGGAATCTCCCCAACTCCTTGCCGATATAATCAAAAATCAAATAATTCGCCTTTAATCTCTCGCTCAATCCCTCTCTTTTTTCCCTGAAATATTGGTAACCAAGGTTACCGGTAGCATGCACCACAATATATTTTTCCAAAAGCTCATCCAGAACATTGTCCACCATATCATTAATCGCCGATGAACCTTGACTGCCACCAAGAACCAGAATAATTTTTCTATTGCGATAGAAATGGTATCTCTCAAAAAGTTCGTCTTTTTTCAAATCAGATTGCAAGATGTCATCTCTCACAGGATTACCGGTAAAAATAGTTTTAGCCACTGGAATTTTTTTATAAATATCTGGCGGGAAACCCAGCGCCATTTTCTTGACAAAAGGCAAAATCAATCTATTGGCCAGTCCCATCACCGAATCTGATTCGTGCGCGATGACCGGAATTTTCAAAATCCTCGCGGCCAAAACCACTGGCACCGTAACAAACCCTCCTTTGGCAAAAACGATATTCGGCTGATATTTTTTCAAAATAGTCAGCGCTTGAAAAAATCCCGCGCTGATCAAAAAGCCATCGGTGATATTGCGCCAATCCAAATAGCGACGGAGCTTCCCAGACAAAATCCCCCGATAGGCTATTCCCTTTTCCTTGACAATCTTTTTCTCCATCCCGAACAAAGTACCGATATAGAGGAAATCAATTTCTGTTTTTTTCTTTTCCGCCAGCGCCAAAATCTCTTCCGCTACAGTCAAAGCCGGAAAAACATGCCCGCCGGTGCCACCGCCAGTCAGGAGAACTTTAATCATTTTTTTCTCGTCCAATATTTTTTCTTGCATAAGTATAAAAAATATCGAAATTCGAATATCGAAATTCGAAACAATATCTAAATTCTAATAATATTAAATAAAAAAACTAAATTGACTTTCTCATTATAGAACTGAATATCATCATTAATTCTGTGGCTTCTTGTAATAATGCTTGTCTTTCTTTTTCCAAAGCTTCATCGCCAGCAATGTCAACCAAAGACAACCAATAACAAGTCTCTTTTGACTCTTTGCGAGATATTTTGATACGCATAACAAAATCTTTTTTACTCAAAGCTTCATTAGCTTCAATATAGTTAGCGCCCATGGACCCGGAAGACCTAACTAGTTGCTTGCCATCTTCTATATTGCTTATTGTTTTGGGTAATTTTCTTACAAAGACTCTGATATTTTTTGAGAATTCTAATGTCCTTTTTTCAAGATCGTATTGTTTTGGTTTTTCTTTATTTTCTTCCATTTGAATTTGTTTCGAATTTCCCGCACACCTTAATCTATATCTAATATCTTGTGTGGTCCCTTTAGGGAAAACTTCGGATTTCGGATTTACTTATTGCTATGTTTCGATATATTCATCAATATCCCTACCGCTGTCAAATTCATAATGATAGCTGAACCGCCGTAACTAATAAATGGTAGTGGAACGCCTGTTAAAGGAACTAATGATAACATGGTCGCGATATTGATACACGCCTGAAAAACTATCCAACTAGTGATGCCAAAGGCCACCAGCTTCCCAAAATAATCGGGGGCGCGACGCGCGACCAGAAATCCTCGCCAAGCAAAAAGGAAAAAAAGGAGAATGGGCGCAAAAACTACTTTGACAAACCCCAACTCTTCGGCAATGATGGCAAAAATAGAATCGCCCGGCGCCTCCGGAATATAGCCAGTATATTTCTGCCCCGACTTGCCAAAACCACGACCAAAAAATCCTCCTGAACCGACAGCAATCAAAGCCTGATTGATGTGAAATCCTACTCCCAAGGGATCCTTCTCTGGATCAAGAAAAACCAAAAGTCTCTGCATCCGATAGGGCGCGGCTTTGATCATAAACATTATCCCACCAACAGCTCCCGCGCCCAAGAGCGCCATGTGGACGGGTCTTGCTCCCGCCACAAAATAAATAGCGATAGCGGTCACAGCGATAATCATAAAAGTTCCCATGTCTGGTTGCTTCAAGATGACAATACCAATCGCGCCCAACATCACACAAAAAGGTACAAAAACTTTTTTGAAAGAATACAGTCTCTGCCTATTCTCGTCAAAGAAATGAGCGAGATAGAGAAAGAAAGCGAGCTTCAATATCTCGGCCGGCTGAAGGAGGAAAAATCCGAGATTAAGCCACCTAGACGCTCCGTTGTAATTGAAACCAACGCCAGGAATCAAAACAGCGAGCGTTAAAATAAAACTCACTATCAAAAAAGGCCAAGCCATTTTCTTCCAATAATGATAGTGAATACTTTGAGTAAGAATCCAGCCAATCATCCCAATAACGACAAAAGCTATCTGACGATAAAGATAGAAATAATTGTAACCGAAGTTCTCATAAGAAATAACATTGGAGGCTGATGATAACATGATCAAACCAAAGGCCACCAACAAGACCACTGTGGCTGCCAGGAAAATATCTATCTTTGGTTTTCGAAGAGAAAATCTGGACACTTTGAATTAGATTTAGGATTTAGGATTTAGGATTTAGGATTTCATTCCTGAATCATGAATCCTTAATCTTGAATCTATTTAAATAATACTGAAAATCCGGCCAGGCGGGCGATAATACCCAATACCGCCAAAACACCCCCCAAAAGCCAAGCGCGCATGACAATCTTTGGTTCGGACCAACCAATCGCTTGCAGGTGTAGATGAAATGGCGCAGCAATGAAAATTTTTCTTTTGAAATACTTCTTAGAAAAACGCTGAAGTAGCGATGAGGCCGCTTCGATGACAAAGAGTAGTCCAATAACGACAAAGGCCACTACTGAATTGGTTAGCAAAGCTATCACTGCCAAAGTCGCTCCCATCGCAAAAGCGCCCGTATCTCCCATGAAAAATCTCGCGGGGTTGATATTGAACCACAAGAAGGCGATAAGTGAACCGATGAGCGCGACGCAAAAGATAGTCACCCCGAAATTTCCTTGCATGAAAGCGATAGCGCCAAAAGCCGCAAAAGCAATAGCGAGCAAGCCTCCCGCTAAACCGTCTAGACCATCCGTAATATTGACGGCGTTGGCCGTGCCGATCAAAACAAGCATAAAGAGTGGGATATACCACCAGCCGATTTCCAAAATACCCAACAAAGGAATCTGGATATCATGAAAATCTAATTTGTAATAAAACCACCAAGCGCCCAATCCTGCGATTACTATTTGCCAGAAAAATTTGGCAGAGATGCCCAGGCCTTTGATTTTTCCCTTCCCCTTCATATTGAGAACATCATCTACCGCTCCCAAAATGCCGGTTGAGACCAAGACAAAAAGCAGAAGCCAAATTTGCGCTTGTGGCACTCTCTCGCCGACAAACAAACTGACGACAAAAGTAATGACAGCCGTCGTTACCCAAACTATCAAGCCTCCCATAGAGGGAGTGCCGGCTTTGTCCGCGTGAAATTTCTTGTAGACCGGCACATCGGTGCCATCCCAAGATTTGTCGCGAATTTGTTGAGCCACCTTGTAATGATAAAGAAAATTCGTCAGTAACGGCGTCCAGCTCATCGCGACCGCGAAAGACACGAGCGCTATCCAAAACAAATTGCTGATGGTAATCATAGGGATAGGGGTTAGTTTTTAGTTTTTAGGTTTTAGTTTTTAGGTTGGATTTTAGGATTTGGGATTTTAGGACTTTCGCGCCCAACCTTCACCGCCAAGATGTCCGACATCCCTCCAGAGGCGGGCAGGCTGAGCATCCTTTGATGTCGGACATCGGAATACGCATCGATTGATAGAAAACACCTGCAGTTATACGGCCATCAAATGCCAAGAACAGACGCGAAAGTCATAAATTTGTTTAGGAATTAGGAATTAGAAATTCTCTCTACGATGCGCTCCATTTCAATCCCACGCGAGCCTTTCACCAGTATTATATCATTATCGACCATCAAACTGCCAACCGCTTTGGCGGCGGAGACAGAATCAGTAAAATACCAAGAATTTTCTGGCAGAAATTTCTTCGCCTCTTCATATATATATGTCGCCATTGGTCCGACAGCGACGACCAGATCCACCTTGCTCTTCAAAGATTTGCCCAGCTCTCTGTGAAAATTCTCCGCAGTCTCCCCCATCTCCCTCATATCGCCCAGCGCTACCACTCGCCTGCTCTTGGGAAAATCACGAGCAATATCGTTCAAAGTGGAAAGAGCGGCGGACATACTCTCTGGATTGGCATTGTAAGTATCGTCAATGATGATAGTTTTTTTAATTCCTTTGACCAAATTGGCTCGACCCTTGGGCGGTTCGTATTGCTCCAAGGCTTTGGCGATTGATTGGAGATCCATACCGTAAATTACTCCACAAGCAGTAGCGGCCAGAGCTGAATAAACCATTCGTTTTTCTATCACCTTCATGAAAACCTCTGTCTTTTCGTTATCGTAATGAAGAGTGAAAGACAGACCATCAAGACTGGCCTTGATTTTGTTCGCCCAGACATCCACCTCGCTGGAAGCGCTAAAAAAAAGTATTTTCGCCTTCGTCTCCCCCGCCATTTTTTTCACCCGCGGATCATCATAATTTAAGACAGCGACATCTTTTTCCGATAAACCTTTGACCAAAGTTGATTTCTCTTGATATACTCCGTCCAAGTCGCCAAAAAATTCTAGATGCGCGGGAGCGACATTGGTCACAACAGCGATATGTGGCGGGGCTATGGAAACTAAATATTGTAAATCCCCTTTTTTGTTGGCGCCCATTTCTAAAACTAGCTTCTCATAATATTTGGTGGAAAAAAACACTCGGGCGAAAGCGCGAAAAAGATTTGCGCTCCAGACTAGAATTGACCCGCTAGGAGCTGTCCCCAAAATAGACAAAGGCAAACCCAATTCGTCATTGTAACTTTTGACGCTCTTGCCTACATGAAATTTTGTCCGTAAAACTTCGTAGATAGCGTCCTTGGCCGAGGTCTTGCCGACACTGCCAGTAATCCCGATAATATCAGGCTGGAATTTACGCAAAACTCTCATCGCCAATTTCCGCAAAACGAATTGTAGAGGCTTTTTCAGCGCCTTTTTCATTTTTTTATTTTAACATAAAATCACTAATAACACGAATCAAAAACTAATCGCACGAATTCAAATCTGCAATCTAAAATCTACAATCTGCAATTATTTCAATCCTCTCTTCCCCTGCTCTTTCCCCCAATCACTATCTGGTTGCAACTGATAGTAATTTATTATCTGTTTGGCCAGCTCGCCAAAAGTAGGCGCGGCCACCGTTTCGGCCCAAATAACATCCTTGGGCACATCAATACGCACAATCATGGAAAAAGCTGGATCCTCTAAAGGACCAAAGCCCATGAAAGAACCAGTGAACTTGTTCGCCTCATATCCCCGACGATCCTTCAAGGGAATCTGCGCTGTTCCCGTTTTGCCTCCGATGCGATAACCCTTGACTCTGGCGGCCTTGCCGTGACCCTTCTCTACCACACTCACCATCATACTCCCTATCTCGCGAGCTGTTTTTTCCGAAATGGCGCGCCCCACTACTTTTGGCTCAACTACCGTCACCTTGCCGTCCTTGTCTATATATTCTTTCACTATATGGGGCTGAACCATTAATCCGCCGTTGGCAATGGCGTTGGTGGCCTGAAGTAATTGCACCTCGGTCACATTGATGCCTTGACCGAAAGACATCGTCGCCACACCGACATCCGGCACATATTTCTTTGGTTGGATAGAGCCCGATTCTTCTCCGGAAATTTCTATCCCCGTTGCCTTACCAAAACCAAATTTGTCTATATAGTCATAAAGCCTGTCTTTACCCAATCTTTCAATCATCCAAACCATGCCCACATTGTCAGAGTTTTCCAACACTTGCGTCATCGTTTCATAGCCATAAGCCTTCCTTTGCGAATTCCAAATAACATAGTCGTCCACCTTCACATTAGCTTCAAAATAATCTCCCATATCAGGCGTGACAGAACCAGAATCTAGCCCAGAGGCCATGGCAACAACCTTGAAAACGGAACCCGACTCATAGGCGGCGGAAATGGCTTCGGTTTTGAAAACTGCGTAATCTTCTGGTTTGACTTCTGTATAACTGGCCGGATCAAAACTGGGATATTCCGCCAAAGCCAAGACCCCGCCCGTTCTTGGATCCATAATCATAACCGATCCACTATCGGCTTGATGTAAATCCACGGCTTTTTTGATAGCGTTTTCGGCCAGATATTGGATAACGCGATCAATAGTCAGAACTACATCTTTCCCATTTTTGGGCTGGACCAACTGATTGCCAACAACTGTTATCTGCCGTCCCAAAACATCTCTCTCGGCAATGAGCTTGCCTGATTCTCCCTGCAAAATATCGTTGAGATAGCCCTCTACCCCATATTGCCCTTCGCCGTTGTTGTCCACGAATCCCAAAAATTTTGCCCCCATCGTTCCTTCCGGGTAAAAACGATAAGTCTCCGGAATCATCACGATACCATTCATTTTCAAAGCTTCAATTGACTTCCTCTGCTCATCAGTTAATTTTCTTTTTAGCGGTGGAATATAGGCCGGCTCTTTATCTAATTTTTCTATAATTTCGGCAGGCTCTACATCAATAATCGGTCCCAAAGCGTAAGCCATTTCCTGATTATTTTTGATTTGGTTGGGTATCAACATCACCGCCCACAAAGTTTTATTCGCGGCCAAGGGATAATTAGTTTCGCTATAAATATCGGAAACCAAAATCTGCCCTCGGGCTGGTTTGATTTTTTCTTCCCGATAGCGCTGATTGTAGGCGAGACCTTTGTAGTGATCATATTGGAGAACTTGCTTTTCAAAAAGTCGCAGAACGACAATTCCCAACACCACCGTCACCATTAAGAAGACGGTCATAATCCTCAATTTGATATTGCCATGCTCTTCTATCCGAGGCGCGGAGATAATCATACTCTAAAACTAAAGAAACACAGGATTGGCGTATCCTATGTTTGTTAAAATTACTGTAAATGTTATTGGGATTATTTAGGTTATTAGGATTATTGGGATAAGCAATTTAATTATCCTAACCATCCTAACTATCCTGATTATCCTAATTATCCCGAATCCCTATTTCTTGGCTACTGCGTCATTGCTTTGATTCAAATATTTCATATCTTTCGCTGGTGTCATAGAAAGTTTTTCGGCTTTTTCGTTAATTTTTGTCAGCGATTCTAGTCTGGCCGATTCCACTTGCAATCTTTCGTTCTCGGAAAGAATCTTAGTTTTTTCTGTTTCCAAATCTTGCAAAATGTAACCTTTCGTTGTGATCTGATTAGATTGCGCTAGATAAAAAAGACTAACGAGCGAGAAAAGCAAAACCGTCACAAAACCCAAAGACACTGGGCCCAACTTGAAACCTTTTCTGACATAGGTAGTGTTGTAGCTTTTGACTGAAGATTGTCTCCTACGATTTGTTTTGAGTGTTAGTCTCATCTGTGTATTTTTATATTGTTTTACTTAACCGATGCCAATCTACGAATGGTATGCGAATATGGCGAATATTTATGCGAATTAATTCGCATGGGATTCGTAGATTCGCATGGAAATTTGTATCATTCGCATCGCGTTATTAACATTTCTCCGCCACTCTCATCTTCGCCGATCTTGACAAAGGATTCTTTTTTCTTTCCTCCCATGTCGACCTGATGACTTTTTTGTTGACGATTTTGATCACTCCCCTTTTGGCTTCTTCCCTCAAAAATCTTTTGACTATTCTGTCTTCTCCCGAATGAAAAGAAATGACCACCAATCTCCCGCCGGAACGAAGATAAGGAATGCTTTTCTTCAGCCCATCGGCCAGATTTTCTAATTCCCGATTTACTTCCAGTCGCAAAGCCATGAAGGTCAGAGTCGCGGGGTGGATTTTGCCCCGGAAGCTTTTCACCGACTTAACGATTGCAATTAAATCTTCGGTAGTCTCAATCTTTTTTATTTTCCTCTCTTCTGTAATCCTGCGCGCTATCACTCTGGCAAATCTTTCGTCAACATTCTTTAGTATTTCTTCCAGCTCTTCGCGAGAATACGAATTGAGAACTTTGGATGCCGTTAGATTACTTTTTTGATCCAACCGCATATCCAGATATTCATTTTTTAAAAAACTCATTCCCCTACCGCTTTCTTTTATTTGGTAACTATTGACCCCCAGGTCGAATAAAATTCCATCCACTTGGCCACGATACCGTGATAGGCCAGAACCAAAAGCATCGACAAAATTGCAGTGGTATAAAAGAACGCTTTCATCGTGTTCAAATAAAGTCTTTGAGTAATCATAAGTTTCTCCATCTACTTCTATGCCTATTATTTTTCCTTTTGGGCCTAGATTTTTTAATATTTCTTTGGCGTGTCCGCCGAAACCGAAAGTGGCATCTACATATACCCCTTGCGAACGAATGTTCAGACCCTCCATCGCCTCTTTGAGCAAAACTGGGACATGGGCTCTCTCGGTCATTTCTTTTCGATTAAGAATGATTAAGGATTAAGGTAAAACTTGGGACTCACTTCGTTTTTGTTTTGGTTTGTTTTCAATGAATATAGGCTATAAAAGTCTTATAAGCCCTATGCCCATTAATGTTTGGGGTTTTTGTTTTGGTTGGCTCTTAACGAAAAACGTTAAGAAAGAAGTGAGTCCCAAGCCTTATTGTTTCCCTTTTAGCCCTCCCATAGGTTTTACGCTCATCGCGCTAATTTGAACCCAATTCGTGTCATTAGTCTCAAATTAGCGAGATTTTCTGCGTTCTTCAGCGTTAAATTCCGCGTGATTCCGCGACTTAAACCCCTAATTGCGAAAGTTTATCCGCGATATCTGTGGAATTTTTCTCCACTTCTTGCTCGTATTTTTTCCAAGTCTCCTCGTCCCAGATCTCAATACGGTTGTAGAGACCGGCTACGATAGCGTTTTTCTTCAAAGAAGCAAAATCCCGCAAATATTGTGGCAAAACTATCCGTCCCGCTTTATCCGGCACGACATCCATAGCGCCGGCTAGCATCAAACGAGCGTAATCTCGCGCGGCTTTCTCGGTCGTCGGCATATTGCCCAATTTCTCGGCCAATATCTCCCAGTCTTTTTTGGCATACATGAAAAGACAGCTATCCAGCCCTCTGGTCACCACTACCCCATCAGCCAGTTGCGCCCGGTATTTCACCGGCGTCGCCACCCTCCCTTTCTCGTCAATTGTGTAAGAATATTCGCCGATGAACATTTCGGGATAGTTGCTAGTTGCTAGTTGCTAGGGGCTAGGTTTAGAAAGGTACGGTTCAAGAGGCGCTTGCCTACCCCCTAAACCCTAACTTCTAAATCCTTTGTCCGTATATCCGTAATTTATCCGTAGTGTCTAGTGTGTATAACTACCCACTTACCCCCACTCTTATCCACAATTCCCCACTCAATGGCTTTATTGTAAGCTCTTTGCCAAACCTTTTCAAGAACAATTATCAAGAAGGTTAGTAGCTTGTTTAAGCCTCTTTTTAAGGCCTCTAGCGGGCTTTGTGGATAATTTTTGGGGCAAATACGCCCTTTTGCCCATCCCCCACTTTCAAGCCCAAACAAAAACCCCGGCCTTTGCCGGGATTTTTGTTTTTTGATTCTTTAATTTATAATTTCTTGTTTTCTTAATTTCTTATTTTTTTATCTAACCGTCACATCCCAATATAGCCCCACATCATCCAACCAAGTGACCAGCTCTACTACTGGTCGGAAATAGGCGCGGATGGTCCCAGCGCTATTTGGCGCCTTTACATTGAAGGAGAATTTCGCCGTCTGACCAGGAGATACCGTTTCTTTATCCATAGTAGCCGCGCGGTTACCGGACAACCAGCCGTTGTCTTTCAAGACAGATTCTTGATCAATCGGGTTGCTCGTGCCGAGACGAACAGGATTATTGCCAGACTTGTTCCAAGT
>CAYHEQ010000020.1:0-15189 GCA_964355795.1 uncultured Candidatus Saccharibacteria bacterium | reverse complement strand
CGAGAGGCAGGTATTATTACTAATGAGAGTGTCCTTTTTCAGGGTGGAATTTAGCATACCATGCTTATCCTACTAGAGTGAAAGCGATGTTGAATGGCAAGAGCGGATGGATCGTTTTGGATCAAATCAAGACTTTGGATAGAAAAAGATTTGTGAAGAAGCTGGGGCGTCTCACTACCAATACCGTTAAAGAAGTAAGATCGGTTATAAAAGAAATGCTGTTAGATTAAGAAAAATTTCCAATGATGCGATTATTCAATTCTCTGACAAAAAAGAAGGAAGAATTCAAGCCGATCAGTGATGGCGAGGTTGGGATTTATTCTTGTGGACCGACGGTTTATGATTTTGTGCATATTGGGAATTTGCGTTCCTATCTTTTTGCGGATATTTTGCATCGCGCTTTTCTCTATAATGGCTACCAGATGAAGCACATTATGAATATTACCGATGTTGATGACAAAACGATACGCGATGCTCGAGGGGCAGGGGTTAGCCTCAAGGATTTTACAGACAAATATACAGCAGGGTTCTTTGAAGATTTAGAAAAATTGAACATCAAGAAAGACCAATATATTTTTCCTCGCGCCACGGAAAATATTGACGGGATGGTTGAGCTGATCAAAAAACTTTTGGAGAAAAAAGTTGCCTACAAAGCTGACGACGGCTCTATTTATTTTGATATTTCTAAATTTCCAGATTACGGTAAATTGTCCGGGGTGGATTTTGAGAGAGACTCAAAATCGCGCGTTAATAACGACGAATACGCAAAAAACGAAGCGCATGATTTCGCTCTCTGGAAAGCTTGGGACGAAAAGGATGGAGATGTTTTTTGGGACCCGCCTGCCGGCGAGGCAGGAACAGAATTGGGCAAAGGTCGCCCCGGTTGGCATATTGAGTGTTCACTGATGTCGTCAAAAAATCTCGGCGAACCTTTTGATATTCACACGGGGGGGATTGATCTCATATTTCCTCATCACGAGAACGAGATCGCGCAATCAGAAGCTGTCAGCGGGGGAAAATTTGTCAATTACTGGTTGCACAATGAATTTCTAATGATTGACGGGCAAAAGATGTCCAAATCTTTGAATAATGTCTATACGTTAAAAGAAATCAACGAAAAAGGCGATTCGTTAGCCTTTCGCTATCTATGTTTGGGCACGCATTATAGACAAAAAATGAATTTTACTTGGGAAAGTTTCGAGGGCGCGTCCAATGCGTATAGGAAGCTAACAGCAGTATTGCGCGGGTTCGTTGACGAGCCAAAGATTGGTTGCGCGGAATTGGAACAAAAATTTTTGGACGCTATCAATGATGATTTGAACACACCGCAGGCGCTCGCCGTACTATGGGAGACGGTTAAGTCCGATTATCCCGAGAGCGCGAAATTGGCGACGATTTTGAAATTTGACGAGGTGTTAGGATTGCAACTCAAAGATTGCGCGGGGAAGGGAAGCAAAATACCAGAAGAGATAGCTACTTTGGGCATGCAATTTGGTGAAGCACGAGAAAGGGGGCGTCAAACAGGAGACTGGTCTGAAGCTGATAATTATAAAAAAATACTAGAAGAAAAGGGCTGGAAAGTAGAATTTGGCGAGAACAAATCTTTCAAGATAAAAAAGATCTAATATGGTAGTGATGGTAGTGGCAAAAATAAAAAACAAGAAACAAATCGGAGTTTTCATAGATGGCGCAAACTTTTGGAATTGTCAGAAAAAGAATGGTTGGAGGGTTGATTTTTATAAGCTGAAAAAGTTTTTCTATAGCAGAGGTTTTGTAAAAGATTTCTATTATTTCACGCCAGAGATGCCACATTTAGAAACTTTTTTAGAAGGGCTTAGTAAGCTGGGCTACATAGTGGTAAAAAAGCCTATAAAAGTATTTCGGGCTAGAAATAAAGAGGGGATTTATGAAGTTAAGCACAAGGGCAATCTGGATATTGAGATGGCCATAACTATCTTTAAGAACATAAAAGAATATGACGAAGTTGTCTTGGTAACAGGAGATAGCGATTTCGAATGTATTTTAGATGAGCTGAAATTGTCAGACAAGAATATAGTTTGTCTTTGCAACTCCACTTCCTTGGCTCATGAATTGAAAGGAAAAAGCGATATAGTTTTTACTTTAGACAAGCTAAAGAAAACTTTGCGATACAAAAAACAGCCACCACGAGGGTGACCGCTCACTCTATATCGCTATAGAGTGCTGATATTCATTGGAAGCATTTTATCACATATTTAATTTGAAGTCAATAATATATTTCGATCAAGGTATTTCGATCAAGGCGAAAAAAGACTTTGCCAAAGCGGACGAGATTCGTGATAAGATAGAGGAGAGGGGATATGAAATAGAGGATTTGCCTGACGGGGGATACAAATTGTTAAAAATCTCTAATTAATCTAACTTGTAAATTATAATTAACAAAACTCAAATGACAGAAGGAATGACCAAAATGCACCGCCTTGATGGAATTTTTCGTCAAATAGGATATTCAAAGTGGGTTTTTGCTCGCGCTTTTTTGCCCAGTCTTAAGATATTAGTTCCTCTTGCTATTTTTTCTTTTGTCTCCATGACGACAATGTCTTCGGGCTTAGATTGGTCGATTGTTGCTATCGTTTTCGGACTTTTTACTTTGTTTTCTTTCTATGCGATTATCGTGACGATGCATATTATCGATAGTGTGTATCGCAGACAGAAAGTTGATTTCAAAAAGCTCTTGCTTGCATCCAGAAAAAATTTTTGGAAATTTTTTATCGTAAAATTGCTAACTACTTTAATTCTCGTCATAGGCTACTTGCTTTTTATTATCCCGGGCATTTTCCTTTCCGTACGCTATGCTTTTACCGGGTTTGTCGCGCTTTTTGAGAAGAAAGGTTTTGGCGACACAATGGATCACGGTTTTGAAATTACTCGCGGGTATTGGTGGGTGCTTTTTGGTCGCTTTGTTGTTCTGGCATTTACGGTCTGGGTGTTTTATTTTGCGATAATTAGCATTCTCTTTTATGTAGAATCTCTTTTGACTCCAATTACTGGCGCTATGATTAGTGAGCTAACCGTCAATGCGATCGTGTCCTTTGCTTTCGCTATTCTTAGCCTGTGGACAACATCATTTTGCTATGTTCTTTATAGAGACATCGCAAGGAAACAGTAATAATTTAGTTTATGCGCCCCAAACAATTTGACTACAAAAACAGCGCGTCGTGGAGAATGTTTCGGATTATGGGCGAATTTTCCGAAGGGTTTGAATTTATCTCCAGCTTGAAAAAGGCGGTGACGGTCTTTGGTTCGGCCAGACTGGATCCTAGAACTAAATGGTACAAGGAAGCGGAAAAGCTGGGCGAATTACTCGCCAAAGGTAATTATGATGTCGTGACTGGCGGGGGGCCGGGGATTATGGAAGCGGCGAACCGTGGCGCTTTTGGCAAACATAAGACAGGGGATTCGGTGGGACTCAATATCCAGTTACCTCGCGAACAGAGGGTCAATCCTTACGTGGAGCGTTCTATCGCTTTTCATTATTTTTTCACCCGCAAAGTGGTGATGAGTTTCGCCGCCAACGCCTTCATTTATTTCCCCGGCGGTTTTGGCACTCTGGACGAACTTTATGAGATAGTGACGCTGGTGCAGACGGGGAAAATAGAGCCTGTGCCGGTGATCTTAGTCGGCAAAGACTTTTGGCAACCACTGATTGATTTTTCCAATAAAATAATGGTGGGTAAGTATAAGACTTTGAGCAAAAAGGAAATGAATATTATCAAGTTGGTGAATACAGCCGAGGAAGCGTATAAGATAATTCAGAGGTATCTGCGGAAAAATGGGAAAAAGGATACCTAGACGCCAATTTTCGCGAATTAGCTCTAATTTTCTCGAATAATATATTCTAATGGAAAAGTTAAGGATTATTTTTGAAGATAAAGATGTTTTGGTTATAAATAAACCATCTGGGCTGGTTGTGGAACAAGAAAAAAGCGTTAAGGGGCAAGAAACCCTGGAAGATATTTTGAAAAACGATTACAAGATTGATTTGCCGCGGGGAGGGATTGTGCATAGATTGGATCGCGATACTTCGGGACTGATGGTGGTGGCCAAGACGGAAAAGGCTCTCATTTCCCTGCAAAATCAATTCCAAAGTCATCAAGTGGAGAAGCAATATTTGGCCTTGGTTTTGGGAGAAATGGAGGCGAAAGAGGGGACGATAGATATTGCTTTGAAGAGGGACCCGAAGAATGGAACGCGGTTTGTGGCGACGAGAGCCAAAGAGGGGAGGGAGGCGGTGACACACTACACATTAAAATCCCAAATCCCAAATCCCAAATCCCAAACAAATCCAAAATCCAAAATTCAAAACAAAAAAAATAAAAATAGTATGAGTCTAGTGGAGGTGAATCTGGAGACTGGGCGGACGCATCAGATTCGGGTGCATTTTTTCGCCATTGGTCATCCGGTGATAGGGGATCAGGTTTATCGCACTCCTCTTTCCGAGAGCGTTTCAGAAAAGCTGGGGCTCAAGAGACAATTTTTGCACGCGATCAAGCTTTCTTTTACTCATCCGACGACAGGAAAAAAGGTTAGTTTTGAGAGCGAACCGCCGGAGGATTTGGATAAGATAACGAAAAAACAGAAAAACTGAACAATAGAAAAACGGAATTGTGTAGAGACAGAGCATCGCTTTGTCTTGGGGGCTGTTCAGTATCTTCCTGTAATCAATTCAGAGGTTCGACCTTAGCCTCTGACTTCTCCAAGGTCGAACCTCGGATTAAACATTCTATTGTTGTCATCCCCGATTTACCTGTCCCGACCTGTGGCGTCGGGAATCGGGGATCCAGTTCAACAAGAATATATAGGCATTTCTATAGGTACTGGATTCTCCTACGAGTCGTATGACCCGTTTTTACGGGAATGACAAAATAAAAGATGCTGAACAGGCTCTAAGTGCGACATGAAAACAGACAAAGCGATGCTTTGTCTCTACGGGTGAACGAGAAGGTTCCAAGATTATTTTCAGGTAAAATAATACCCGGATTTGCGTCCGGGTATTAGGTGGAAAGGGGCTTGGTGTGCCCCTGAAATTGCCCCAGACAGAGTGGTAACTCTCCGGGGGTTAAAAATCAAGAATTAGGCGGGGCGCCGCAGGTTACTTGAACATTCAGGAGCTGCGGTTGGACAACCGTCGTTTCCTTGTCGCAGATGGTCTCGCCGGCGATAATGTAGATGACTAATTTTTCCCGCCTGTCTTTTTCGTCAGCACCCCACTTATCGCTACCTGTGAGAACTTCCGATACGGGTTCCGCGTAATCGCGGCATTTCTCATTCCCATATCTCCTGTCATCTCCCCGACGCTGGTTTTCCGCTCTGGCATCGGCGGCTCGTCGTTCGTTCTCGGAGAACACGGTCTGCAAGCAGGTGTTGTAGTCCATCTTGCTTGCGATTTGTTCAGCCTCGACCGTAGCTTTTCGTCTGTTGATCTCGGCTACGACCAGGCCCTGAATGTCCGGGTCGCGGTCTATCCGCTCTAGCAGATAGCCCTTCTGGCCGAGATTGACCATGCGGGCATTTTTGGGGAGGTCAAAACAGTCAACTTTGGACCCGCAAGGGCCTTCGCCGAAATGAAAATCCTCCTCTCGATAATAGTTGACCTCAAAGAGATAGAAGACATCCATATTCTCATAGGTCGCCGAAAGGTTGTTGTCGCCCCCACAGGCGCGGGTGGCCGTCACATTTTTTTCGGAGAGTTTGGCCTTGACGACCCGCTCTCCCTTGACGGTCGGTTCGGTCATCAAATTAATGCAGATGCCGTTGAAGACGGCTTCTCCGAATTTCGGGGTTTCCCGAATTGGGAAATCCGAGAGGTCAGAAATTGGAGTGAAATAAACCGTTTCGGGAACCGTTAGATGCTGGGCTCCTCCGATGGTCCCGCCATGGACGGGCGTCAAGCCTGCCGCCACCATGGCGACCAAACAGAACAGAACGAACAGCTTTTTCATTGTTGCAAATGTGGTCGCCATTGGATTTAGCCAGAGCCGGAAGGCTCTAACTATGGGGGACCACCCTTTCATTTTCTTTCCGAATTTTCAAGGTACGATGTTTTGTACCCGTTAGCTCCATATTACCATAAAAAACACACAAAGTCAAGGGTTTTTTCTAATAAGCGACACTAATACGCGAATGCGCGCGAATGACGCTAATAAACACCCTATTTTTCCGTCTTGAAAAGGAGATGGGGTTTCGGGTAGAATGACAGAGGCACTATACACATACGGATACAATACGGATATACAGACGAATTTGATTTACATTATCCGTATATCTGTACTAAATCCGTAGTGTCTAGTAACGAAAGTATTTATCTGTAAGTGCCTAGTATTATGCGACAAAAACTCTGGTACACCTTCATTTTCATCCTTCTAACCGCGATGGTCGCGGGCGTCATTGATTGGCCCAAAGGGCCCAATATCAAGATAGGGGAATACCGCAAGGAGCTGAAAATCCACCAAGGCTTGGATCTCCTCGGTGGCACGCATTTGGTCTATGAAGCGGATATGAGCAAGATTGATTTCCAGGAAAAAGATAATTCTCTGGAGGGAGTGAAGTCGGTTATTGACCGTCGGATCAACGCTCTCGGTGTGGCCGAACCCAACATCCAGACGACTTTGGGGCTGGATAGTTATCGTGTTTTGGTAGAATTGCCAGGGGTAACTAATATCAATGAGGCTTTGGGAATGATCGGCAAGACCGCTCAACTGGAATTTCGAGAGGGGATAATAGGCCAAAGTATTGATGACAAAGGCGAATTGCTTCCCGAAGGAGCGGGAGATATCAAGAATTGGCAAGAGGTCGGGCTCAACGGTTCCTTGTTCAAGAAAGCCACCGCTCAAGTGGCTACCGAGACCAATACGCCAGAGATTTCTATTCAATTCAATGACGAAGGCTCCAAGATTTTTGCCGAGGTGACGGCGAGAAATGTCGGTAAGCCAGTAGCTATCTTCTTGGATGATCAGCCACTTTCTATTCCCAAGGTCAATCAAGCTATTGAAAAAGGCGACGCAGTCATTACCGGCAGTTTCACCTTGGATGAAGCTAGAAAGCTAGCTATTCAGCTGAACGCTGGCGCTCTGCCCGTGCCTATTAAACTAGTGGAACAGAGAAATGTCGGTGCCACTCTAGGGCAAGATAGCGTCCACAAAAGTTTCGTGGCCGGGTTCATCGGTATTCTAGCGGTGGCGCTCTTCATGATTATTCGCTATCGTCTTCCCGGACTGCTTTCCGTCTTCGCGCTTCTCATTTATTCTTTGATAGTAATGGCTTTGTTCAAGCTTATCCCCGTAACGATGACCTTGGCGGGTATCGCCGGCTTCATTCTGTCTATTGGGATGGCCGTGGACGCCAATGTGCTTATTTTTGAAAGAATGAACGAAGAATTGCGTCGTGGCAAAACATACGCTTCGGCCGCCAAGGCGGGTTTTGAGAGGGCATGGACTTCTATCCGCGATTCTAACGCCTCTTCGCTGATTACTTGCGCTATTCTTTTCTTGTTGGGAACTGGCACCGTCAAGGGTTTTGCCCTGACGCTGGCCGTGGGTATTATTATCAGTATGTTTTCGGCGATCACAGTGACTAGAACGCTCCTGATGTTAGTTTCTGGTAGTGGACGAAAACACTAGACACTACGGAATGATTACGGATATACGGATAGGAGAAAATAAAATATGGAAAAGGAGGGAAAACTAATATACGAAGAATTAACATACGAAATACTCGGCGCGCTGTTTGAAGTGCAAAATCAATTAGGATTTGGATATCAAGAGAAGCATTATTATAAGGCTATAAAAAGTGAATTTACGAGAAGAAAAATAAAATTTACTGAACAGTTTCCGATAGTATTATTATACAAAGGGGAGACAATAGGACGTTTTTATATAGACTTTCTAGTAGAGGAAATAATACCGATAGAAATAAAACAGGGCAATTATTTTAGCAAGAAAAATATTGAACAAGCCTACCAATATCTAAGGGCTAATAATTGGAAACTAGGATTATTGGTGAATTTTACAAAAAACGGTGTACGTTTTCGCAGAATATTGAATATACGCTAAACACTACGGAATTAGTACAGATACACAGACAATATGAATTAGATTTGTCCGTATATCCGTATTGTATCCGTAAGTGTATAGTATCATGAAAATTATTGAACACTGGAAAATTTGGTTTCTGATCTCGGCTCTGGTGATTATTCCCGGGATAGTTTCGCTGTCTATGTGGGGGCTCAATCTGGGCATTGATTTTGCCGGCGGGACATTGCTGGAAATGCAATTTCCAGCAGTAGAAAAAATAGATTTGCCAAAGATTCAAGAAACATTTCGGTCGCAAGAGATCAATGGCGCGCAAATATCTCTTACCTCTAACAATTCTTTCCTCTCCCGCTCGCATACTTTGGAGCCAGAAAAATATCAGGCCTTGACGGATGCTTTGAATAAAGAAATAGGGGAGACGAAGGAAATGCGACTGGAGACTGTCGGCCCGACTATTAGTCGCGATCTGACGCAAAAGGCTATTTTGGCCGTTATTTTGGCTATTTTGGCTATTATTTTCTATGTGGCTTGGGCTTTTCGCACTGTGCCGAGAGGCTATTCTAGCTGGAAATTTGGCATCAGCGCCATTATCGCTTTGGGGCACGATTTACTCATAGTTTTGGGGGCGTTTTCTCTTTTCGGTCATTATTTGAATGTGGAAATAGACAGCCTCTTCATTACGGCGCTTTTGACCACCTTGGGCTTTTCGGTGCATGATACTATTGTGGTCTTTGACCGTATTCGCGAAAATTTGAAGACTAGCTCCGGCACTTTTACCGAGATTGCCAATAAATCGGTGGCCGAGACGATGAGTCGTTCTATTAATACCTCCGCAACTGTTATTTTTACCCTTCTCGCCCTGCTACTCTTCGGTGGCGCTTCTATTTACTGGTTTGTTATGGCTCTGATCATCGGTATTATCGCCGGTACTTATTCTTCGATTTTCAACGCTTCGGTGGTGCTAGTGCTGTGGCATAGGAGGAAACACTAGACACTACGGATTTAGTACAGATATACGGACAGAACAGATCAGATTTTCCGTATATCCGTATTGTATCCGTAAGTGTATAGAACATGCTCTACACTCTTTTCGGTATTATTGCAGGGGTTCTCTTGGGGGCAGTGATACCCTGGGATATTCCAGTGTCCTTGTCTCGCTATACAGCGGTGATTATTCTGGTCGTTTTGGACTGCCTGATCAGCGCTATTCGCTCCCAAATCCAAGGGGATTACAAGACGGCCAATTTCGTCTTGAGCCTCATTTTTTATGCTCTTTTGGTGATTTTCTTTGTCTTTTTGGGGGATAAATTGAATATTGATCTTTATCTGGGAGTGATTGTGGTTTTCGTCTTTCGCATCGTGCAAAACGCTTCGGTGGTCAAAGACTTTTATATTGAGCATTTTTTGGAGAAAAAGGGGAAATAGCAGGTTCAGGTTTGAAGATAGATACGGCAGTTATGGTCCCGAGGCGAGGCCTTAAAAATTTCCCCACCTGCCCGCCTCTGGAGGGAGGCCTCGCCTCGGGATTCGGCCCAGGCTGCAGAAAAAAGATGTTGAACAGGCTCTAAGAAAGTCTCCAAATAGCAGGGAGTCTTTTTATTTTGCTACAAAATCAGCCCCCTAAGATTTAACTGTTGACAAGGGTTTATTTATCAGGTATAATGAGAGCGTAAAACTCGTAATCAGGTAATTTATGGTAATTTGCGCTTCGCGCGTAATTAATTGTAATTAGAACAAACAATTACCATAAGTTACTATAAATTACCTGATTACGAAAACTCAAAATTTTATGTCCGACAAAGACAATGTTGCTCAAATTTTGGAAACTCTGACAGAGAGCAAGATCAAAGACGCCCACTTCGCTAAGTTCGTGCGTGATTTGATCTCGCATCTGAAAGAAAAACAACGCAAAGTATTGATGCGTCGTTTTGGTTTGTCTGGTCGCAAGCATTCCACCTTGGATTCCATCGGCAAAGAATTTGGTGTCACACGCGAGCGTATTCGCCAGATTGAAGCGGCCTCACTCGTGAAGCTACGCAAGATCGCTAAATTGGACCACAACAAATCTACCTTTGACAAGATTCGCGTCATTATTACAGGTTGTGGCGGAGCGGTCAAGGAGAATATTTTGGCTTCTGAACTCATTGCTGACCTAGCCAAAGAAAGAGAAGACGAGATCAAAAAGACTTTGAAATTTGTCCTCCTTTTGGACGAAGAAGTGCGCGCTATTCCAGAATCAGATCAGACGCACGCTGGCTGGGCTTTGTCCCAATATACTGCTGGTATGATTGGGGAAATCGCTAACGCTTTTTCCTCTATTCTGGAAGCGCGCGGGGAAGTGATGGAGGATGAGGCTTTACTGACAGCTATCGCGCAACACGAAGTGGCCAAAAAGCACGCAGAAAATGTTAATCCAGCATTTTTCAAATCTGCGATGGAACTTTCTCGTCAATTGCACCCTCATGGCGAAGGCAAGAGGGGATTGTCCAGCTGGTCTTGGGTGAAGCCAAAGACTATTCGCGACAAGATATTTTATATTCTTTCCAAAAAAGGCGAGCCTTTGCATTTCTCCGAAATTGCCAAGGAAATTGAAAAAGGCGCTTTTGATCTCAAGAAAGTGACAGTGCAAACCGTCCACAATGAACTGATTTCCGACAAGAGATTTGTCCTCGTTGGTCGCGGTCTTTACGGGCTGACGACATGGGGCTTTGAGGCGGGCACGGTGGAAGAAGTGATTGAAAAGATTATGAGAAAAGCAAGCGCGCCCATGGCTCAAAAAGATATTGTGGAAAAAGTGATGGAGAAAAAGAGGGTGAAAAAGGCCACTATCCTCATCAATCTGCAAAGCTCCAAGAAATTCAAAAGAAGTAAAGACGGTTGGATGCTGGTGGTGGAGTAAGCTAGTAAGCAAATCAGCTAGTCAGCTAGTCAGCTAATAAGCTAGTAAGTAATTAAACAACAAATATGAAGTAAAAAGCCTCCTCGCAGATTATCGCGAAGGGGCTTTTTACTTTTTCAACAATAGTAGTATAATAGGGGCGTAAAGTGAAAAACGAAAAATGTAAAACAGCAATTCAAGTTCAAAATTTTTAATTTTGTACTGTTGTTTTGCGCTTTGCGCTTTTAGCCTTAAACTTTTACTGTGACTACCGCTTCTCTCATCTTTGATCTCGTTCGTATTTTTCTTTACCTCCTTATTATCGGCGGATGGGTTTTGGTGGTATCTCTGATTGTCAACGCCTACAAGAAACGTCGGCGTCGTTTTTGGTTGGTCAAGCAAAAATACACTACCTTGCTCGTGCAAGTGCCGAGGAATAACGAGAAAGGGCCCTTATCGGCGCAATTCATGTTTGCTTCTATCCATGGTATTTACAAATCGGCCAGAGAAAGATTAAACGACGGTTCTTTCCAAGAGCATATCAGCCTAGAGATTGTCTCTATGGCCAAGTACATCAAATTTTATATCTATGTGCCGACGCACCTGAAAGATTTCATTGAAGGGCAAATGTATTCGCAATATCCCAACGTGGAGATTCGCGAGGTGGAAGACTATACTTTGGCCAAAAGGCCGGAGGGATTGCATTTCGCCGGCACCGAGCTGGACCTCATTCGCCGCGATATTTATCCCATCAAAACCTTCCTCAATTTTGAAGTGGACCCTCTGGCGGGGATTACTGGCGTGCTGGCGCAAGTAGAAGATGATGAGCAGATCTGGGTGCAGACGCTCATTCGGCCGGTGGACGATTCTTGGCAGAGGAAGGCTATCACTTATGTCAACGATTTGAAAAATGGGCGGATTACCAATCTTTCTGGTGGCAAAGGAGCGAAGAAATTTTTATCCTTTATTTTCAATGTCATTAAATTTTTGAGCGCCCCCCCAGACGTTATGGCGAAGGGCTTCAAACTACCCGGCCCGGTAGAGCAAGCGGCCAAGGCGATAGAAGAAAAATCAACGAAATTAGGTTACGAAACGAAAATTCGCCTGATTTTTCTCTCGCCCAAAGACCCCGAAGCGCTTCGTCTCAAAGTGCAGTCTATTGTGGGCGCTTTCAAGCAATACAACGCCTCTAATCTCAACGGCTTCACCTATGGTAGTGTTCAGATAGACGATCCAGATTTCTTGAATCAAGTGCAGACCAGGAGCTTTGAGGAAAAGGGTTTTGTTTTGAACATTGAGGAGATAGCTTCGCTCTACCATTTGCCGACTATAACGGTGGAAACTCCCTCTATCGTTTGGGCGGGGAGCAAGAAAGGCGAACCACCGGCAGTTTTGCCTATTGAGGGTATCGTCTCGTCTGAAGAACTGACCGTTTTTGGTCAGACCAATTTCCGCGACCAAACCATCAATTTCGGCATCAAGGCCAAAGATCGCAATCAACATATGTACATCATTGGGCAGACCGGTACTGGTAAATCTACCGTCATGAAAATCCAGGCTCTGGACGACATCAAAGAGGGGAGGGGGCTGGCTATTATTGATCCGCACGGCGAATTCATTGATACTATCCTAGACTATATTCCAGAGAATAGAATCAAAGACGTGGTGATGCTCAATCCTGGCGATAGGGAATACTGTAATGGCTTCAATTTGTTGGAAAATGTGGACGAACACAAAAGGGACCTGGTTGCTTCGTCTTTGATGAGTATTTTCACGAAAATTTGGGAAGGTGTCTGGTCGGCTCGAATGGAGCATATTTTGAAAAATACTATCTTGGCGCTCTTGGAAACACCGGGGACGACACTTCTTTCAGCGTCCAAGATGTTGGTTAATAAAGAGTACCGCAATATGATTATCGCCAACGTCAAAGACCCGACCGTCAAAGAATTTTGGCTGGAAGAATTTGAGGCGCAGGCGAAATCCAGTCCCAAATTTCTCGTGGAAGCCATCGCGCCCATTCAGAACAAAATCGGGCAATTTCTTTCGGTGCCATCCATTCGCAATATGGTGGGTCAGCCGAAATCCACTATTGATTTCAAGGACATCACTGATACCAACAAGATTCTTTTGGTCAAACTTTCTAAGGGTGAAATCGGGGAGGACAATATGCGGTTGCTCGGCGCGATGATTATCACCAAAATCTATTTGACGATAATGGAGAGAGCTGGCCGAAGAGACGATGAGATGAATAATTTTTACCTCTATGTTGACGAATTCCAAAATTTCGCCACCAGCTCTTTTGCCAATATCTTGTCGGAGTCGCGCAAATACAAACTGAACCTTATTATCGCGCACCAGTATATCGCGCAATTAACTCCCGAAATCCGCGACGCTGTTCTAGGCAACGCCGGCAATATTATCCTTTTTCGCGTTGGTCCAGATGACCCGCCAACATTAAAGAAAACATTTGAGCCGGTTTTTGACGAGAACGATATGGTCAATCTCTCTACTTTTCATATCTATGTGAAGATGATGATAGACAATACCGTCTATCCGGCTTTCTCGGCAACGACGATAAAATACTGGGAGTATTTCAAAGAAAAATACGGTTTTGGCCAGCAGATCATAGAAGAATCTAGAAGACGCTACGCTATTCCCAAGGCCGAAGTGGAAAAGGCTATTCTTACTTGGAGCGAACAAATGGCGCAGTTGGAAGGAAAAGGCGATGACAAAAGGGGCAAGAAAGGCGTAGCGGAAGAAAAGAGAGCCGGGGAGGGCTTAAAAGAATTTAAGGATAAAAAAGGCGGGATTTGGTATATCAGGAAAAAGAAAGTTGTTTTTGCGGAACTCCTGGAACCAAAAACGGAACCGATTGTCGCGTCAAAGGAGATATTAGTGGAAGTGCCTGTCGTAGAGACACGACATGTCGTGTCTGCGCCAGTGGCAAAAGATAATGCTATCATTGAGCCGGGCGGGACGATAGAGATTTGAGGAGATTCGGGATTTAGGATTTAGGATTTAGGATTTAGGATTTAGGATTCAGGATTCAGGATTCAGAATTGCACCTGAACAATTTGCGCAAAATCCAAAAGAGAGAGGGGGCTAGAACCATGTTGGGCAATATCTTGAGGGGAGCGGTTATTGCCAGTGTAGTGACGGCCACCCTTTTGGCAGTTTTGGGTGTTGGCTTCACTCTGTTCGCGATTGGCTTTATTACAGAAAACGAAGGGGGATGAGAGGAGGCACGTCGTGGAATTCATCATATTTTCTGGCATAAATCCTGAATCTGGGGTAGGGTCCGTACCTTTGGACGCGAAAGCTATACACGAAGAACTGTTTGCGAGAACCAAAGAAGATTTTTATGAGATGGAGAGAGCTAGTCGTCGGTCGCTAGTAGATGGGCAGACAACATTTCTGGACTAAAACCAAGGAGGAATGACCTATGTGGTGGATGATTGTATTGATCGGATTGGCGGTTTTGACAGTAGTGAGCATTCTCTTCCTCTGTTTCGTCTGGGAACTTTTCAAGGAGATGGTCTCCAGAGAAGAGAAAGATGATAGTTGCCCCTTGATGACTTACGAAGAATTGGTGTTGAGCGGGCGCCGAGAACAACCGTCAGATTTAGATTGACGGATAACGCGCGCATAAATGCGTGGCAAGGGCATCTGGTAGGCATGGCTACGAAAGAAAAAGGGGAGGTGGGGGCACTATGAGCCCATTGGTAATCACCTGTGGTGCGATTTTCTTCTTGGCTATCTGCTGGTTTCTGGTGAAAATCACGGCTTAATTTTTTCCGAACCTGGCACGCCAGGTTCAAAAATGGCCTATATAACCGTAAAAGGGGATATGGGCTTTTATTTTAACCAGTAAAGCCTTGACAAGTAGCTAAAATATGTTGCAGTATATGAACCTCATAAGGGTAGAAAGTGGCTAATCTAAGCCACGAATAGGAGAGGGGAGGGGGGGAATAAAAAATTAAGAAAATAAAAAAGTAAAAAAATAGGGACAAATAGAGAGGGAACACGAGAACAGAGATGTCGCACAAGATACCTTTTGCGACATAGACAGGGGGGCTAATCTGGAGAGGGGCTTTTCTTGGTCAGATCCAGGAGCCGACTCTCACGGAAATGTCCCCTTTCGTTCCCTTTCGCTCCCCTGTTTGTCTCATCTTACTTAATGTTCGTAGAATCAATTCAGAGGTTCGACCTTAGCTTCGAACTTCTCCAAGGTCGAACCTCGGA
>CAYHEQ010000019.1:0-15297 GCA_964355795.1 uncultured Candidatus Saccharibacteria bacterium | reverse complement strand
AAAGCATTAAATGTTTCGATAGAAGATTTAATAAAATAATATTAGTAATAATAAAAACTATGTGGATTTTAATTGTCGTGATAATTATAGGGGGATGTTATTTCCTTTTTCTAAAACCACGCAACAAGAATGCTTCGACCGAAATTGGCTCAAGTAATAATAGCTTTGTTGGTAGGTATCAACAACTTTGTCTTTTTAGAAAGTTTCTAGGAGAAGATGTTCCTGAATTAGAACTACAAATTGCTATAAATAAGGACAAAGACGAAAGAGATAAAATTGTAGAAAAGTTAGAAGAAAGCAAGGGCTACATGAAATCCGATCTTTTTACTAATCATTTTGATGTTAATAGTATTTTTCAAGATATGCGAAGACTAACAGATGAAGGATATGGAAATTGTGTTTTAAAAAATGATTCTAACTTAGAAGCAGAATGCTTAAAAATATTGGATGATACAATTAAGTATCTTCAAAAATACCTTAGAGAAAGTGATGAGTTTAAAGGTAAAGATGTCGCGAAGGTTGCTGATGATTTAGATTCCATTGTTGGCTTAAGTATGGTTCAAGGGGTTGTTTCTTATGCTACTCTTGGAGGATTGCTAAATGAAAACCTGCAAGATCCATGGGCAATAATGAATAGTGCGCTATATTCAAATAAATTAGTAAGAGATAGCTTGTCATTATTTGAGCCAAAGGTAGCTAATGAAATGGCGGAAAAAAAGAAAAAGGCTGCAGAAACATTATTTGCAAATAACAAAATTACTGCTAGCAATTTAAAAAAGATTGAAGAAGAGATAAAAGAGGGTTTGGCGCTAAGCAAAAAACGCTTTGAATGATAAATATATTATTGATATGAGAAATATACCTCAACGGTTTACGGAGTATGTAGGTAGCAAATATGGCACAGGGAATGCATTTTGGGTTGAGAATGAAAATTTTTACAATCAAACACAACTGTCAACCGGGCTTGTTGTTATTGAATCATCTTCCCTGCCAATATCTGGTGTTGTTGCTGACTCACCTGTGTTGATTGGATCATCTATTATGTCTGATTGTTCGACCGGTATACATACTATTGATGTTTATCGCTACGATCATCGAGATGCTAAGCCGATAAATGTAGATAGATATAATTTAATAACCAACGCACATCAAGAGCCAAACTATTCAAGCCTAGTGTACGCGATGACAACTGGCAATGCCAACGACGTAGAGGATTTCTTTTCATGTAATAGTATTTTATACAAAATAGAACATAAAGAAGGACATTGGCTAAATATTGACGAAGTGCCATTATCCATAAGGCCTCGCGTTGAAGAAAAGATTAATTATTTCAAACAACAGGGACTATGAATAAAATAACAGAGGTTACGCGAAGCAATATATTTGACTTTATTCGAGTAGAAAATCTACAATGGTCTGGTAGACTTGAAGAAGTGGATTTTTTATCGCGAATTTTTAACTTATCAGAACTGCCTTCTAGCGATCATAGATTTAATGATATGGCAGGTGATATCTGGCAACATAGGGTCAATAACCCGAATGACTGGCCGGATGACTGGATATATTCTGACCACCGTCTTGATTTATTGAATTGCGATGATTCTGTGCTTCTACAATTTTTATGTGAAACAATCCACCCTCTTGTTAGACGTGATCCTACAGAGACAAAAAGGTTGCAACAAATCTATAATGATTTACTAAAAATGGATGGATTTGAAATTATCGAAAAAACCAAAGTATCAGGACATCCAATATTTGCTGCTAGAATAATCATATCGGATAATGTTGTTGCCAAAAGGAGCAATACCGAGATTAACAAAAAGCTTAACGCAGAATATGTTGCAAACCAGATAAATTTAATGGAAACATCTATTGAAAAATCTCCATATATTGCTATCGGCGTAGCCAAAGAATTGATTGAAACCTGCTGCCAAAAGGTTTTGACTGAACGCAATATTAAGATCGATAAAAAATGGGATCTATTAGATCTTGTTAAGAATACAAATAAGATTTTAAAACTAACTCCCGACGATATATTAGACCAACAAAAAGCTTCGAAAACAATAAGAACAATACTTGGGAGCCTATCTGCGGTTGTTCATGGGATTTGTGAATTAAGAAATGATTATGGTAGCGGACATGGAAAGGATCTTAAATTTAAAGGGTTAAACTCAAGACATGCAAAACTTGCTGTGGGTGCTGCGTCAACATTGGCAATATTCATTTTAGAAACACACGAAATTAAGTCATAACAAAAAGCGCCAACGAAAGTTGGTGCACTATCCAAAATTCAGAAAAAAGCGAAAGCGGAAAAATCGGAGCTAAAATCTCCCCCCAAACCCCCCGAATTTCGCCCCGAATTGAATTCAAGAATTTTAAGAATTTTTGTCCGGATTTTTCTGAAAAAAAGTTCGGATTTTGTCCATTAAAGTCAGTTTAATTCGCAATTGCAAAAAGATAGAAATACATTAGAATATAGGTAGCGACACTAATTTCGCTAATGCATACGAATATAGCGAATAATTTTAGGAAATGGTAAAACAAAAGGTGGACGAGCTAAATGAATTGACAGCCTCAAAGAAGGAAAAGAAAGAGAGGCTCAAAGACAAAAGGAGGATTCCCGTTCTCCCGTTCTTTTTTGGTTGTTTGCTACCGGTGATATTGATTGGCGGGCTGATTTGGTTCAATCCTTTCAAGGGGCGACCGGCGGGTTTGCCGACCATGGAAGAAAATGTCAAAACTTCTCATCCGACGCTCAAGGGTTCTGGCGCCAAGCCGGATAGTACTTTGGCGATAATAGTGGACGGCAAGGAGGTGGGACTGGTCGTAACCGATGAAAAAGGAAATTTTGTTTTTTCCATAGATATTACCAAAGGCAAACATATCGTTGAGGCCATAGATCGCAATGATATTGGCGGCGGTGATGCCGGCAAGACTGTCTGGCAAGAAACTATCATCTACGATGGCGGACCGTATTCTCTGGTCATTACTTCCCCCCTGCCCGGTGAAGATGTCGGATCTGAAGCGCAAGTTGTCGGACAAGTTATCCCTAGTGGTGACGATAACGGTTCGTCCGGTGATGGGGATTCTGATGGCGACGGCAGTGGCGACAGCCCCCCTGGAGACAATGGTGATGGCGGTAGTTCTGACAATCCGTCCGGCGAAGATAGTGCTGGCGGAGGCGGTGAAAATATTGGCGACAATGTTAATATCAGCGTTGATGGAGAAGATGTGCCGGTCGGTGACGACGGTACTTTTGAGGACACGGTGGATGTTAATCCGGAAGACGACACGATTACAATTATCGTTACAGACAACAGTGGCGAAACTATTATAGAAACAATCATTGATGTCAATGATGATGGTGGCGATACGGGTGGCGATAACGGAGACGATGGTAACAATGGCGGTGACCAAGGTGGGGGCGATCAGGGTGGTGGCGACAATGGCGGGGGCACTACTCCGCCGGCTGATAATGGTGGCGCTACAACTCCTCCAGCAGACAATGGCGGAGGAACAACTACTCCTCCAGCAGACAATGGTGATACTACCCCTCCTCCAGTAGTAATCTATCCTTCCAAAGTTATTATCAGTTTCATTCGTTACGCTCAAGATGACAATGGTAATCCCCAAGAGGAATATGTAGAAGTGCGTAACACGGGCGAAGGCGCCAAAAATCTTAGTGGTTATACGGTCTCTGACAGCGACGGTAATGTTTTCACTTTTCCGGCCTTCACTATCCAGCCCGGGCAAGTTGTCAGAATCAACACTAACGGCAGTGGCTTTAGCTTTGCCGTAACGTTTCCTGTTTGGAATAGGGTTGGCGAACCAGCCTATCTGAAAGACGGCGAAGGAATTTTGGTGGACCTGTATAGTTATCAGTAAAATTGTTATTTGTTGCTCGTAATAGCCAAAATTTTTGGCTATTTTTTTATAAATACCTTAGCCTCGTTATTTTTTTTGACTTATCAGGTTTGGGCAGGTATAATGAGCTTAATAATAGTAAGCCTTGGGGAAAACTTCCCAAGGTAAAATACAGGAGGTCAAAATGGCTTACTCTGTAAAAAGCAAGAAGAGTGGCAAGGACTATTTCTTGCACTCAAAAGAAGTTGAGCTAAGGGGTGGCAAGGGTAAGAAGCAAAGGATCTTTTGGTTTTCAGGCAAAGACAAGATCAACCCAACATTTTCTCTAAACGATATGCCAGCCGGTTACAAAGTTATTGAAAATGCTCGCACAGGGCTACCAATGTTGAAAAAAGGATAATTGTTTTTTCAAAAGATAAAGAAGGGTCTAAAGGAGTCACTTGCAGAAAGAGGCTCTTTTTAGTTATTACTACACACATACGAATGGATACAAGCATACAAACAGGTATCAGAATACGAAGCATGTATAGATTGATGCGAGCGTAAATACAGGATACAATATTTTTAATAGAGTTCATATGTTTGTAGTAGTTTGTAAATTAGTAGTGCTATGAAGGAACTCAAAAGAGCGCATTTCAGATTTTTCGTTTCTCCAGAGAATATTGCTGGCGATGTCTTTGTGTGTAGAGAAAGAGCTCTCGTCAATCAGGTGAAAAATGTTTTCAGGTTGAAAGCGGGCGATGCTATAGAGATATTGGACGACAGCGGATTGGAATATCTAGTAAAAATACGAGAACTGGGTATCAAGGAGATCAAAGGTGAAATCTTGGGTAAGAGATTGGCCAAGAACGAATCGGCAGTGAAAATACATTTGTATTGTTCGCCGATAAAGGTAGGAAACTTTGAAATGGTTTTGGAAAAGGCGACAGAGCTGGGAGTTTTTGCTTTCCACCCTATTATTTGTCAGAACACCATTGTCAAAATTTCTGATATTAAGGTTCGCTGGGAGAGGATAATCAAGGAAGCTTCCGAGCAGTCCAAGAGGGGCGTTATTCCAAAAATTTATCAACCCCAGAAGGTAGAGGATGCTGTCAAGGCTATTAGGGGAGGATTGAGCCTTGTGGCTGATGAAAAAGCTGTGCACAAACTGTTGAAGATTGCCGAGGGGGCCAAAGAAATCAATCTTTTCGTTGGCCCAGAGGGTGGTTTTTCAGAGCAAGAAAGAGATCTTTTTGGGAAGACAGGGTTTGAATTTATTAGCTTATCCAAGACAATTTTGCGTAGCGAGACAGCGACAATAATAGGGCTTGGGCTAATCGGTAATTTGTTATAAAATAGATAGACTGGAGCTTCGCTTTCCATTGAGGGTATGTAGCGAACTGCGATGTGGCCCCATCGTCTATCGGTTAGGACATCAGATTCTCAATCTGAAAAGAGGAGTCCGACTCTCCTTGGGGCTATTTGCATTCAAAACAAAAACAAACGCTCGTTCAAATATATAATAAGAAAATAAAAGAACCGAAATGAAAATGAGTCAATGGCAGAGAATAATTTTGGGTTTTTGTATCTTCTTGTTGGCCGTGTTTATCTTTGTCTCGCCTTTGGTCGCGAAAGACAAAGATCTCGGGTCTAGATTTGGCATTGGCGCTTTTGTTCTCAATCGTTATCAAGATAATGAATTAGACAAAGCTATCAGTTCTATAAAAAAACTTGACGCTACTTGGAGCAGAGAAGAATTCGTATGGTCAGAGCTTGAACCCATACGGGGGGAGTGGCGGTGGGAGATTTATGATGAAAAGGTCAAAAAGCTCAACAAAGCTGGCATCAATATCTTAGGGCTTTTGGATTATAGCGCTCCGTGGGCTACTGAAGATGCGAAACGTATGGATAGCGACAAATATCCACCGAATATTGTTGCTTGGGAAAATTATATTCGCCAAGTGGCGAAGCATTATGATGGCCAGGTCACCTATTGGGAGATCTGGAATGAGCCTAATTCGCCTGTATTTTTTCGTCCTGCGCCTGATGCTCAAAAATATTTTGAATTGCTCTCTGTCGCTTACAAAACGATAAAAGACATTAATCCTTCCGCCAAAATTGTTTTGGGCGGTATCGCTGGAGTTGATACGACCTATTTGGATCAGCTTTTAATTTTTGGCGCTAATAAGTATTGTGATATTGTGGCTATCCATCCCTATCCCAATCAATTTAGAATCCCGCCAGAGTCGAATGGCTTGTCGGAGAATTTGAAAGAAATCGACATTGTTGCCCAAAAGTTTGCCAAACCCATCTGGATTACAGAAATTGGTTGGCCAACTGATAGCGCTATTGGTATAACAGAAGAAAAGCAAGCTCAATTTTTGCTCAACGCCAACCTGCTCTTAGTTTCTAATCAAAACATCAAAAAAATATTTTGGTACAATTTACGCGATGACGGAAGTGATCCCAAGAATCCAGAAGACAATTTTGGTCTTTTGCGTCGCGACTATTCTGAAAAACCATCTTTTGCGGTTTTACGGAAAATGATAACCGACTACTGAACCAACCTCATTTAATAAAAATCTTATGAGTCTATATCGCAAATACAGACCGCAAACATTTGACGAAGTGGTGGGGCAAGAGCATATCGTCAAAACATTACAGGGGGCTATTGCCTCTAGTCAGATTGGGCATGCCTATATTTTTGCTGGACCTAGAGGCACTGGCAAAACATCTATTGCTCGTATTTTTGCCAAAGCCGTTAATTGCTTGAAGGTGAAAGATGGCGAGCCTTGTGGCCAATGCGATGTTTGTAGACAAATAGCCGAGGGGACATTCCTTGATATGATAGAGATAGACGCTGCTAGCAATAGGGGCATTGATGATATTAGGGACTTGAAGGAAAAAATAATTTTTTCTCCCAATGTCGGTAAATACAAAGTGTATATTATAGACGAAGCGCACATGTTAAGTCGCGATGCTTTCAACGCCTTGCTCAAAACTTTGGAAGAACCGCCAGCGCATGTTATTTTCGTTTTGGCGACCACGGAGTCTCAAAAAATACCAATGACTATTCTTTCTCGTTGCCAGAGATTTGATTTTCGTAGAATAAATTCACAAGAGATGATCGAGGCGATTAAAATTATCGTAAAAGCCGAAAAGATAAAAACCACAGACGCTATTATCAGTCAAATAGTATCTCTGGGTGAGGGATCTTTTCGTGATAGTCTTTCTTGTCTTGATCAGGTTTATGCTTTTTCGGGTAGCGGAGAAATAGACGATCAATTGCTGGAGGATGTTCTAGGCGTTCCCAAAAGAGAGGTGTTTTTGGAATTTTTAGAAATAATTAGTGATCGAAAAGTCCGAGAAAGCATTGCTTTTGTGCACAAACTTTCGAGCCGTGGCATAGACTGGGAAGCATTTTTGAAAAACTTCATTAGATTTACGAGGCAACTTACCCTTTACAAAATAGATAGTACCCTAGCCCCCGATATTTTGATTGATGAGCAGATGGGAAAGATTGTAAAAAAAATGAATCTGACATTTTTGACAGAAATAGCCGAGTCTTTCAACGAAATTTTGAAAAATAGCAAATATTCTTTTTTGCCAGAACTCTACCTAGAGCTCTATTTGATGAAAATGCGAGAAGAGCAAAAAGATGGGACTGAAAAAAAAGAGCCTTTGATAATAGAGCAAACCGTAGAGCCGAAAATAAAAGAAGCTGTTTTGGAAAAAAAAATAGAAAGACCTGATTCTGATAAGCTAATGGGTGCTCTCTTTGATGGGACGATCGGGACAGGCCCCGACGCTTCCCGACGCGAAGATCGGGACAGGCCGATCGGGGCAGGCCCCGACGCTTCGATCGGGGCAGGCAAGAAAGAAGGGGGTTCTTGGGACAAATTCATTAATAAATTAAAAGAAGATAAGGCGTCGCTGGTTATCGCTCTCCAAGGTTGCCAACATAGTGAAGCGGGAGAAGATATTAACATTGTCATCAGCAATGGATTTTATTTTGATAGACTAATGGATAGGTCTAATATGGATTTTTTGGAAAAAATAGCGAAGGAAATATTTGGTCAGGAAACGAGGCTTCTCATAACACGAGGCGGTGATGGTGGAGCGAGCAAGGAATCAGACATCGTTGAAGAAGCGCTCAATGTTTTTGGAGGAGAAATAATAGATTAAGGCGCGGAACTACGCGGAATGAAAAATGCACGCGGATTCACGCGGAAAAAATACAATATATGCCAAGAAGAGAAGAAACAAGAAAACCAGATTTGTCAAAAATGTTGCCTCATAATCTTGAAGCGGAGGAAGCTTTGTTGGGAGCGATTTTCATTGATTTTGATGGACTGCTCAAGGTAGTGGATGTTGTTACTGCTGCCGATTTTTATAATCCAGCCAATGGAGCGATCTTTGAAGTGATGATTGATCTTTTTAGTAAAAAAAGCCCTATTGATCTGGTGACTGTAGCTGATGGTCTGGAGAAAAGAGATGAGTTGGAAAAAATAGGAGGAGCGACATACCTTTCCAAAATAGTAAATGCTGTGCCGACAGCTTCGCATATTACTCAATATGCCAATATAGTTCACGAAAAGAAAGTTCTCCGCGACTTGATAATAGTGGCCAACGACATCTCTGCTCTAGGATACAAAGAAGACGACAAAATAGAGATAACTTTGGACAAAGCCGAGCAGGCTCTTTTTGGCATATCGCAAAAAAGCTTGAAGCAACAATTCATTTCCATCAAAAGTATGCTCAACGAAACTTTTGAGCGTATTGATCATTTGCACAAAAACAAAGGAGAACTGCGGGGAGTGCCGACAGGATTCGCAGATCTTGATTTCTTACTGGGTGGTTTGCAAAAAAGCGATTTAGTTATTTTGGCGGCCAGACCTTCAATGGGCAAGACTAGTCTCGCCTTGAATATTGCCTTAAACGCCGCTATCAAATACAAGATTCCTGTGGGTATATTTTCTTTGGAAATGAGCAAAGACCAATTAGTAGATAGGCTACTCTCTTCCACCGCCGGTGTTGACGCTTGGAAGATTAGAACGGGCAACTTGTATGAGGAGGATTTTGCCAAAATAGGGGAAGCAATGTCGGTGCTATCGGAGGCGCCAATTTTCATTGATGATTCCGCAAACACCAGCATTATGGAAATGAGAGCCAAAGCTAGGAGGCTCAAGGCTGAACATGGGCTGGGCTTGATAGTCCTAGACTACTTACAATTAATGGGCGGAGGTGGCTATACCGACAATAGAGTACAAGAGATTTCTGAAATTTCTCGGTCTCTCAAAGGTTTGGCAAGAGAAATGAATGTGCCGATACTGGCTCTCTCCCAACTTTCTCGCGCGGTAGAAGCGCGTCCTGACAAAAGACCGTTGCTTTCTGATCTGCGAGAATCCGGGTCTATTGAACAAGATGCAGATGTGGTAATGTTTATCTATAGAGAAGATTATTACAATCGTGATGCAGAGAACAAAAATATCGCCGATATTTTAATTCGTAAACATCGTAACGGCCCGACTGGTTCAGTGAGTTTTTATTTTGTGGCCGATCAGATGAAGTTTGTCGATCTAGAAAAAAAACAAGCGGGGGTAGATTCTTTCTAAAGCAATGAAAAACAAAAATATATTATTTCAATTACTTTCTTTTGCTATTGTGGGCGCGATCAACACGGCCATTGATTTTTTTGTTCTCAATCTTTTGATGTGGATTACAGGTATGGCTTCGGGAGTAGAGTATTCTATTTTCAAATCCATTTCTTTTTTAGTGGCGGTGACCAATAGCTATTTTATGAATAAATATTGGACATTCGGCAATCATGAAAAATCTACAAGGAAAGAATTGGTCCAATTTTTTGCGGTTAGTGTGATAGGACTTTTCATCAATGTAGGTGGCGCTTCTCTGGTGATCAATCTCTATCCTACTTCTTCGGGGCTTTCGCTACCGGTCATTGGCAATATCGGAGCTTTGGCGGGGACTTTACTCGGCTTGGTTTGGAATTTCATCGGCTATAAGCTAATTGTTTTCAGGAAAATCACGCAATGATAGAAAATCCAGAAAAAATAAAATTAAGTATTGTCATACCGGCCTACAATGAAGCCATCGGTATTACAGCCACCCTAGAGTCTGTAGAAAAATATTTGATGACGCAATCTTTTCACTATGAAATTTTGGTGGTGGCCAACAATTGTTCAGATAACACAGCGCAAGTAATTTCCGAATATCAAAAGAAATCAAATAATGTCAAACTTTTAGATGTGAAAATCGCAGAACCGGGCGGGGCCAAAGGGCACGCGGTAAAAATAGGAATGCTGGAAGCGCGTGGCGATTATAGACTTTTTATGGATGCGGATAGCGCTACTCGCATAGAAGAAGTAGAAAAGTTTTGGCCTTATTTCGAAAGAGGATTTGAAGTGGTGATCGCCTCGCGGTATATTCAAGGCTCAAAAATTATCATCAAGCAACCTTGGCATAGAATACTATTAGGAAGAGCTGGCAATTTTTTAATTAGAAGTTTGCTCTTGCCGAAGATCAGAGATACTCAATGTGGCTTCAAAGCTTTCACGAAAAATGCGTCGGAGAGAATATTTGCCAAAATTACTATTGGTGGTTGGGGATTTGATATGGAGGTTTTGGCGCTAGCAAAAAAATTTGGTTTTCTAGTAGCAGAAGTACCGGTGGATTGGTATGATGCCAAAAGGTCCAGACTTGATGTCAGATCTGCTGGGCCAAAAGTTTTTCGAGAGCTTTTGCAAATAAGACGTAATATAAAAAAAGGATATTATGACCAAGAATAATCTCCATGTCCCAGAATGGAAATTTGTAGAAAATTATCTCAAGACCGAAAGTCTAGAGGGCGCTATCTTGGCCTTGTTTCAAGCCGATAAGATATTTGAAAAAGTAGCTTGCGCTAAGAAAAATGTTAAAAATCTTCGAGAAAGAGAAAAAGCTATAACCGATACTATCAAAGAGCTGGAGAGCGCGGAGTCTTTCCTGAAAGCTCGCGAGACGGCGCATTCGGCGAGAGATAATATAGGAGAGCTTTCTCTGGATCTTTATGGCGCGCAATACATTATTGATATATATAGTGATGCTATTAGGGAAATAGTTTTTGGTGATATTAATACAGCCAAGGTCGGATCGTGGAAGTATACTTTTTGGCCGATCTATTATCGCTTTTTTTGGGCCAAGAAAAAAATCTTCAAAATCCTGCTCTGGGTGGTCCTCTTTGTCGTTTTGGTTCTTTTTATTTCTGATACTACCATGGGTCGTGAAGCCTTCCTCTTTGTCGTTGGGCAAATACATTCCATACTGAAGATTATTTTGATTATTCTTCTTGGGCTTTTTGCCATCGCCTTCTTTGTGGCATTATCTATAGTGTTTCTAGAGTCTCGGAGGACCAAAAGAAGGAAAAAGCGTTAGATTGTGGATAACTACTTGGCTGAAAACAGCTTTTGGTCTTCAAGAGTTGTTTTTTGTTTTACCTTCCGGACTTTTCTGTGAAAATAATCTTAGTAAAGCCAAAAAACAAAGGGCATAGTCCACGCGAAATGTATTGACAAAAAGCCTTTAATTTAGTAGCATAGATGGTGCTCTCTATAAAAATGTGTAAAGCACTTTAAAAACGCGCAGATAGTGCCACTTGGTAGTAGGAAGAAGCGCTGGAACTCGCCGGCTCGAGCTTTTTCTCCTGCTACTATGTAGCCGGTTGTCGGCCAGATTGACCACAAAAATAGGTTTTCGGTGGACCTCTTTCCATTTGAAGACCACATTGTACCTTTCAGTAGCAATTAAGTGAAAACAAAAACAAAATATTTCAATCATTGGCCATTTCTGGCCGACAAGTTTTCTCCTCTTTTTTTAGCATCGTTGGAATCGGGGTTGGATGCCATCGTCTCCTTGTGGGACTCCCATTATCTAACGGCGCTACTCTTCTTTGAGGCGCCACTTCACCCTTTTGTATAATATACAAATTTTTGGTGGAGACACCTTTCGCAGGTCGGCGCCTTTTTGAGTGTTTGACGCTGATTCTCGCGAATGAACTCTAATTTTTTGAATTAAACAAAAACCCGAGATTTTAATCTCGGGTTTTTTCTCTGTTATATCTTTTCTAGTTCCTATAACCTATAACCTAATGAGACTTAGTGGGTCGCGTAGATGTCGCTTCTTTTTACGCCAACCCATTTGGTGGAGAAGGCTTTGATGTAGGAGATTAGCCTGTCCCTCTTGTTATCATTTAATTGCTCAAAGAGGAGAGAGCTTAATTCCACAATATCTTCTTCTGACAGATTGGGCTTTAGAATATGCAGGGCCTCATGAATAATAGTTTCTTCAATAGGGAAGAGCTTGGGGTTTAGATAGATAGAGTCTGTTTCGTAATCTATGTAGCCAGCTTCACCCCTCGTTTTGGTAGTAATAACGATATCAAACTCGCCGTCGGCCAAGAGCCTCATAATCCTTTTGAAGAGAATATCAGACATTTTGTTTTTGTATTCTCTTAAATGGAAATATTTAAATTTTTCGCCCTCCTTTCTTCGGGTGACTTTGGTCATGGGAAGAAAGGTTACGTTTTTATTTTAGTAGCTACATTGTAGCACAAAAAAACGATTTTGTCAATCGTCTTTTGTTCAAAATAGCCCTAAAAAATGATAAAAATGCTTATTCTGGCCAATATATTTGATTTCTGCTTCCTCTAAAAAATCTCTATTTTTTCGTCTTTCGTAAGGTCAAATGATTTCACAAAAGGTTTCATTTGGCCACTTCTAGATAGCCCAAAAAAATCTTTCAGAGGGCTTGGTTTGACGAAATAATTGGTCTCTATCGCTACCTGTTGTTTACCGCTACCTGCTTGTTTCTGAATATAAAGGCTGTAACCTCTGTCTGACGCTGGCCAAGATTTGAGCTTGAAAGGCAAGAGATACGATATTTTCAAAGATGATTTTTCTCCAGGTTCAATAGCGTGCCAGCCACCGATCACAGTTTTTCCATTTTCTTGGTAAATGTCCATACACTCTAGAGTAGTCTTCTGGCTTTCTTGATCTTCTGTCGTCAGACAGCCGTCTATGATACTCTCGTTCTTGTCAAAATTTTCTGCCGAGATTAGTTTTGAGCCCAAGGGTAAATAAAATCTAGCGTAACTTCTGTTAATACCGCTTGGCCATTCGCCATCGCCAGTATGTTCTTTGAATATGGCGACATTGTGTGTTATCGCCCCATCTTCATTGAAAGAAATATTGTGATTTATCTTTTCATTAATTTCCTGATTAGTTTTGCCACCACTGATATTACTATTGATATACATGAAATAATCGCTGTCGGCGTCCTGTATCTTGCCGTCTAGATTCAAAGAAGAGAGAGCTTTTTCTATTTTCTCATTATGAAAGTAAAATTGAATATCTTTTTCTTCAATATTTTTTGCTATGACCGTAGAGATTTCGGTTGTCATAGTGTTTCCTAAATGAATAACTTTTTCAAAAAGCAAAGGCGCAAAATCTGCCAAAAACTGCTTCGGTTTATTTTCTGTCTTATCGTAATTGAGACTGGTTTTGTATTGAGTGATTTTGACGAAATTGTTTTGGTCTAGGGTGACGTCATATTGAGGCATTTCTATGGGACCAACAATAGCAAGCAAATCAGTGACGACTTTCGTGTCTATGGCAATGACGCCATCTGGGGTGAAGCCTCCTTCGGCTTCGTAGATAGAGATAATCTCCTTGGCCGCATCAGGGAAACTAGGGTCCCAATTGGCATCGCGCATATTAAGATAAGGAGTGATTTTTTTCAGAGGATAGGGGGGCTCTATTTTTTTGGTCATTTGGCCATCAGGGTTGTAGATGCTGTCTATTTTGATCTCTTTTACTTTGGCATCTTTGACGGTGATTATCCCATAAGTGCCGATGAATCCTCCTGTAGCTCGCAATTCCGCTTCGTTTTGCAAGAGCAGAAGATATTTGGCATCGTACTTTTCTCCCAAGATATTGGGCAGAGCGGAAGCGATAGAAACAACAGATTGATGATAATCTAGCAGGGTATCTATTTTTTCCTTGAGACTTTTTGAATATGTTTTCTCTTGAGGAGAGAGATATTGTTGATTTAGTCTAGCCAATTTGTTTTTGGAATTTTCTATATTTGAAAATATCTCGTTAAGATGACCACTCAAATTTTTTATTTGGGCAAAGAGAGCGGTGTTGTCTTGCTCTTGCAAGGAAAAGATATTGATCCTACTCAAGCCTTCTATATCGTCAATTATTTTCACCGTGTTGTCTGAAAGATCATGAGCTACCGCCAACAAGATTTCTTTGTTACCACCAAAATCTACTACGGAGGAATAGTTGGCGATGAAGATATTCTTTTGGCCGTAAAGCTCTAGCTCGCGATTGAGCTCATCCATATTTCTATTCAAGATTATCAAATTATCTTTTGCTTCCGCGTATTTTTTGTTTTGAAAATTTCTGATGATGGATTCTACTATGCCGATGTCGCCCTTTGCCTTGGTGGACAGAGTATTTTTGATATTCCACATTTGCATAGGGACGGTAGAAAGGATGACAGCTGTGATAGCGACCAAGGCAAAAGTTTTTTGCCACGATCTTACCCCGATTTTTTTTCTAGGCAGAAAGGAGATCTCGGGAGACGTTTCTTCTACTATGATTTTTTTAGGCACGGCAAAAATACCGTCAATTTGCTTTTTGACTTTTTTGTTTTGTCCAAAATAATTGTTGGATAGATCTTTGACAATCTCCATATATCAATGATACTACAAAAGCAAATTTTTTTTCAGTGAATTTTGTTTGGAGAGAGAGGTTGGGTATCAGATAGAGGATTATCGTTTCTTATGAAAATCTTTCCAGCTATTTTCTACATAGTCGGCAATTTCTTTTTTGAAAATTGTAGTGTCAAATTTCAAGGCATGTTCCCTGATGGTTTTTGGATTGAATTTTTTCTCGTCAAAATTTTTTATCACCTCTATTATAGACTCGGGAGTTTGTTCGTCAAAAAATATCCCCGTCTTTCCTTCCACGACAGTTTCCAGCGCCCCACCGGCGCGGTAGGCAATGACCGGTCGGCCTGATGCCTGCGCTTCCAGAGGCGTGATGCCGAAATCCTCTTCCTGCGGGAAGATGAAGGCGCGACATCTAGCGTAGTAATCTTTCACTTCACTATCAGGCAGGCGACCGAGTATTCTTATATTGCTTTTGGCTATGCCTTTCAGTTTTTTCAATTCCGGTCCATCGCCGATAACGACCAGAGGCAATCCCAATTCGTTAAAGGCCTTAATGACAATATCGGTTCTCTTGTATGCGACTTGGCGACCGACAATCAGAAAATAGCCTGCTCCGACTGTAGCGTCGGAGTTATCAATTTCTTTTACGGGGACGAAAAGCTTTGCGTTGCACGGTGGGTAAATAACATCAGTTGTCCGGCGATAATATTTCTCTGTTCGTT
>CAYHEQ010000018.1:2845-15492 GCA_964355795.1 uncultured Candidatus Saccharibacteria bacterium | reverse complement strand
TGAGATAGTTGACACGTGAATGTAATTATGTTATTATGGCTTTATTGACGTATTTGGTTTAATGGTAAATTTGGGAGGCTAAAACCTTAAGAATATGAGATAATATACACAATAAATCAAGATAATTTACAACTAATCGTAAATCTATGACTATTGTGTATAAAAAAAGTGTATCTTTTGCCAATCAAAAAAGATAAAGAAAAATGGGAAAAGGAGAGGTGCTCAAAGGTTCAAGTGTCAGGAATGCGGTAAGCAATTTCAATCAAAAAGAAGAGGGCATAGATTGAGGGAGAATATTTGGAACAACTATGTCTTTGGCAAACAGTCAATAAATCAGCTATCTGAACAATACAAGAGAAGCGAGAAGTGGATTAGGAACCAATTAGAGTTAGTCGACCCACTTCTCGATAACAAAATACTACCTCAGCCCATTACATTAGTGGCTTATACCACCTTTTTTGGCAGAAGTTATGGGGTATTGGTATTCAGAGAGCCACATCTAAAGAGAAGCCTCTATTTCAAAGAAGTAACATCGGAAACGCCCCTAGAATACGCGGAAGGAAGATATACTTTAGAAAAGCAAGGGTTTACCTTCAAATCGGTTACTACAGATGGGAAAAGAGGCGTCAGGGAGATTTTTAGAGGCATCCCGGCCCAGATGTGTCAGTTCCATCAGATAGCTATTGTCAATCGGTATCTCACTAGAAGACCGAAGCTAGAACCAGCCATCGAGCTACGAAGAATAACTCTTAGTCTAACTAAAACTGACGAAGAATCTTTTACGAAGCAGTTAGCTGGCTGGCACATGAAATATCACCCCTTTCTAAAAGAAAAAACCATCAACCCAATGACGGGAAGATGGTTCTATACGCACAAAAGAATACGATCGGCCTACCGAAGCTTAATCACAAATCTACCATATCTTTTCACTTACCAGAGATATCCAGAGCTTGAAATACCCAATACGACTAATTCTCTAGATGGCTACTTTTCCAATCTAAAAACCCTCCTAAGAGTTCATAGAGGACTAACAAAAAAGAGGCGGTTCAAAGTCATTCAGGAAATCCTAAACAACTAAAACCAGCCTCCCAAATTTACCATTAAACCTCTTTTTTCAAAATGGATAAAAACCAGTTGAAAATCGCCTACATGGGCACGCCGCAATTTTCGGCGGAGATTTTGGCGGGATTGCTCGACGCGGGATTTGATATCGTTGCCGTTATCACCGAGCCGGACGCAGAGGCGGGGAGGAAAAAAATCATAACGGCGCCACCAGTAAAAGTCTTCGCGCAGGAGAAAAATATCCCGGTTTTTCAGCCGGAAAAAAAGATTGGCGTCTATGAAGCGTTGCAAAAAATCAAGCCTGATTTGGCGGTAGTAACGGCTTACGGCAAAATCTTAACCGCCGAAACTATCGCTGTGCCACCACTGGGAATTCTCAATTTTCACGCTTCGCTTTTGCCGAAATATCGCGGGGCATCTCCGGTGCAGGCAACAATAATTAACGGCGACCGAGAGACGGGGGTAACGATTATGAAAATTGACGAAGGGATGGACACGGGACCGATTCTTTCGCAAGTATCCTTTTCTCTAACTGAAGAGGATACCACACCAACGGTGCTTGAGAAAATGGTAAAGCATGGTTTGCCTCTGCTAATAAAAACCATAGAGGATTATGTGGACGGGAAAATCGCGCCACAAGAGCAAAATAGCGGTGAGGCGACGACTTGCTCAATGATTAAAAAAGAGGATGGACAGATTTATTTCGGCAACGCGGTGGAGGAATACGCGAAATTTCGCGCCTATCAACCGTGGCCGGGGAGCTTCGCTTTTTGGAATGGGAAGCGAATCAAGTTTCTTGAAATAGCTCCAGTAAAATCGGCAAAGTCTGACATTGCCCAAAGGCAATTCGGGCAATGTCAGACTTTGCCAGAAGGGGGAGTGTTTTTGGATGATGACGGCGGTCTTTGTCTAAAATTCGCAGAAGGATATTGGGCGATAAAGAGATTGCAATTGGAGGGCGAAAAGCCACTCTCGGCCACGGATTTCCTGAATGGTCACAAGGAAATCATCGGCGCAATTTTGCGATAATAATATTCTTTCTTCACCCTAATACTATATAGTATGATAGTGAAGTGTGTTGGTTTAGAAAGCAGAAAAACGCCAAATGGGCGCTTTTATTTTTAACAAATTTGTATTTTTCTAAACGCTAACCGCTATCCCACTACTCTATCAGCTCAAAAATCTCATTCCTTTTCACGAAACTTTGGAGAAAATTGGAGAGCGCGACCCATTTCCTCTGCGTTTCGTTCTGGTCTATGGCTTCTAGCTTGGTCTGTTCTTGTTCAGCGGATAGATCAAAACTGTACCAACCATTGGGAGAAAAAAGATTCTTGGGAGGATAAAGATAGTCGTTGGTCTCTAGTTTTTTTTCTGGCGGGTAGAGAGCGTAATGCACTAAATACCCATAAACTCGGGGGTTTTGGCCCAAATCCTCTAGCGCTTGGCTAACATATTTGAAGGTCGCTGAATGGTCGGGATGCTTGTCGCGGGGATGGGTGACAAAAACCATAGTAGGACCAAAATCTCTGATAATTTGTGTTACATCAGCGAGGGCATTAGCGCCCGTATAGGATTGTTTTTGCCGATAAGTGAAACCGTAAGGATTGTAAGTTAATTTGGTGCCACGAGAAGCATAAGGCGTGGTGGTATTGAAATAACGGGAGAGCATCAAATTGAGTCCGCTATCGGGGTAGCCTAAGAAAATATATTCATCCTCTTCCAGTCCCAATATTTTCAGCGCTTTCTTGCCTTCTTCGGCGCGAATCTCCCCGAGCTTAATGAATTCATTGGGAGGGAGTTTCAGACTCTTACCTTCGCCAATGACAGAAGTGGCGTTATCGTCGCCATTGGTCATATAGACAACGAGAATAGTGGCCCTTTTTGCCTTGGCTTCTTGAATTATTCCGCTGGTCCCTATCGCTTCATCATCAACATGGGGAGAAAAAACGATAATTTTGTCTTCGACAGTAATTTCTGGGAATTGCTGGATCGTCCCTTTGGATAGCAACCAGCCACCGATAGCACCCAAACCAAAAAACCATAGCGCCCACAAAGCGAGAAAAAAGATGATGGCTTTGCGGTGGTGGCTGGCGGTATTTTGCAATCGGAAAAAGAGATAGCGACAAGATTTGGCAAAAGACTGGAACTGTCGCTTCAAACGAAATTTTGTTTTTGCTTTCATTGCTTTAATAGTAATTAGTAATCGGTAATTAGTAAAGAGCAATAATGGACAAATTTTTTATTCTGATTGACTTTCCCCTTATAACAGGCTAAAATTGATAGGCGGTTGTAGCTTTTGTCTATCACCTAAAACCTATCACCTAAAACCTATTCAAAATGTTACGAATCAAGCTCGTCAGACAAGGCAAAAAAGACCGCCCAACATGGCGCGTTATTGTGGTGGAGAAGCACAAGACTGGCAAGGGCAATTTCACTGACGCTATCGGTAGCTACAATCCTTTTGGCGAGAGAAAATCATTCATCTTGGATATAGAAAAATTTGAAAAATATGTGAAAAATGGCGCGCAACCAACGGACAGCGTCTTGCGTCTTAAGGGTAGATATATTGATAAGAATAAGGATTATCAGAAATTGGTTGTGGCAAAAAATTACAAGAGCAAGAAGCCCATTGAGGAACAGAAAAACAAAAAAACTGAGCAACCAAAGGCCGAAGAAGCAAGTAAGCAAGTAAGCAAGCCAGCAGATAAGCAAGAGACTCAAGCAGAACAAGAGCAGTCAACGGTTGATGTCACGCCAGCAGAAACAGCAACAGAGCCAGAAGCTCCAGTGGAAAAACAGGAAGAAGCGGTGGTGGCAGATTCTTCTTCCCAAGAAAATTAATTTCGTGTAAAGTTTAAATACAGCTGATAAGGTCGAACAGCCTTTTAGCAATAAAGAAGCAAAGAAGCAAGGAAGAACATGGACGACAAAGAATTATTGGAGACCATCGTTACCGCTATCGTTTCTGAACCTAGCAAAGTTAAGGTGGAACGAAGCGTAGACGAGATGGGCGTTTTGCTCCAGCTTTCTATTGATCAAGCCGATATGGGTACGATTATCGGCAAAGAAGGTAGGACGGCCAAGGCCCTGCGGACCCTCTTGCGCGCCTTTGGCGCCAAGAATAACTCTCGCGTTAATCTCAAGATCATCGAGCCAGAAGGTTCTACTCATGTCAGACGCGAAGACAGAGTTGAAGGTGGAGAGAGATCCGAGAGTAGCGAAGGCTAATTTTTAAAAAACGGATTTAATCAAAAAAGCCACAACCTCTTTTCGGTGTGGCTTTTTTGATAAATCCATAAGACATATATGGCCAATAGGACACATACATGAAAATCACCATTCTCACTTTATTTCCCGAAATGTTCACTGGAGTTCTCAACTCTAGTATCTTGAAGCGTGCCCAAGCCAAAGGATTGGTAGAATTTGAGGTGCGTTATTTGCGTGACTGGACATCTGACGCTCACAAAACGGTGGACGACAGGCCATACGGGGGAGGGGCGGGGATGGTGCTGAAGGCGGATGTAATATATAGAGCCCTTTGTGAGGTGGCAGGAATAAATAAGGTATCGCAGAAAATTTCAAAATCCAAAGTTCAAATGTCAAAGCAAATCTCAAATCCTAAATCCAAAATTAAAAAACAATCAATTACTAAATACCAATTAAGCGGAAGAGGAGGTCGTTCCTCAGGTAGCGAAGCGGACGGAGGTGCGACCTCGGCTGGAGCGAATTCTAAGATTATTTTGCCGACGCCGAAGGGTGAGTTATTTAATCAAAGACTAGCGCTAAAATATTCCCAAAAATCCCACCTCGTTTTTGTTTGTCCGCATTACGAGGGTTACGACGAACGAATTGTGTCCATGGTCACCGACCAAGTGTCTATGGGGGAATATATCGTCACTGGTGGGGAGATCCCGGCGATGATGATGATTGACGCGGTGACGCGACTGGTGAAAGGAGTGATTAAAAAGGAATCGTTGAGGGAAGAGAGTTTCAATGTGAGCGAAAGAGGAGGTCGTTCCTCGGGGAGCGAAGCCGACGGAGGTGCGATCTCGGCTGGAGCGAGTTTAGAGTACGCGCAATACACTCGTCCCGAAATCCTTGAAATCACTCTCCGGGGCAAAAAAATAAAAAAGCATGTGCCAAAAGTGTTGCTTTCTGGCAATCATGCTTTGATCGCCAAATGGCGGAAAACTTCTTGACGCTAATAAATATTAGTGTACAATTGATATGTACAATATCATTTAAGCAAGAAAAATGACTATCAATTCTATCCAGACCACAACATTTCGCAACAATATCGCCGATATTATAGACGAAGTTCAGAAGCGAAGAAGTATCATGTTGCTCACCAAAAGAGGAGAGCCGGTGAGCGCTATTGTGAATATCGATCTCATAGAAGATCTCTTGGCGCTATCGAGCTCGAAATACAAGAAGTCTATCAAAGAAGCGCGCGCGCAATATAAGAGGGGAGAAGTTGTCGACCACGCTATGGTTTTTGGCAAAATATAAGCGCCAGTATGGTCTATCGATTGTTCTACACAAAGAGAGCTGTCAATGATATCGCGAAACTTGATTTGGTAGTAAAAAAACGAATCGGCAAAAAACTTCTACTCTACGCGCAAAATCCGCTGAAATACGCCACGAAACTTACCGACTACACTATCGGTACTTACAGATTTCGCATCGGCGATTACCGTGTCATCTTTGACCTCAAAGGTCGCGATATCATCGTTTTGCGTCTCGGTCACAGGAAAGATATTTATCGGCAATAAAAAAACCGGCGCGATTTTCGCGCCGGTTGATCGATAAATTGTTGCGCCCCTGTGTTTTAAGTAGCCTTTTGGAGCGATTTTTCGTTACATTGTGGCCCACTAAACCCTTCCTTCTCGTATTTAGTGTCGTAATGATATGTCTTACTTTCGTTGCCCCAGCTGGTCCCTTGAATCAGCATGACACCCCCCTGTGGGTTGTCCTTGAATACGACTCGGTCGCCCTTCTTGAATAATGCTTCTGGACGTTTTTCGGGGAGCGGGAGCTGTTATGGATGTTGGTCATCCTTTGGCTCCTTCCTTGCTTCAGCGGAGAGCTGGACGGGATCTTCAGCTACGACGTATCCCGTCTGGCCATCTTTGGTGATGACGATGACGGGGGAGATGCTGACCCAAAAGTCTTTTCCTCTTGGGTTTTCGAGTTTGGCTTTCAGTTCATCTGCTTCTTCTTTGCTGTTGAAAATCTTTTCTTCGACGACATTGCTCCAGCCACGGCTACCGGCTGTCAAAACGAACCATTCTTCCAACCGGCACTTGCTCAAATCTAAAGCGTGGATTAACATGGCCGAGGCCTCCTTTTGTTTTCATATTTTCGCAGATTTTCAAAGGGCGGACTAGATTTGCCCCCTTCATACAGAGGATACTACAGTTCGGCTGGATTGTCAATAGTTGGCTTTAGGGAGCTGTTTTTTGGGAGGATGAAACGATTTTTGTTGGTTGGTTTTTGTGATACAATAGACTATTACGGGAAAATAACAAATCACAAGCACCAAGCCACAAACGGATTGTGTCATTCCCGCGGAGACGGGAATCTAGTACAACAAGAATAGAATATAGAACATATACTATTAAAATGTGCTGGATCCCCGATTTCCTGTCGGAGTACCGAGCAGGAGCTCGAGGATGACAACAAGAAATTCTCCGAGGTCTCACCTCGGAAAACCAATATGCCAAAATTCAAACTTCACTCTACTTTCGAACCGTCGGGAGATCAAGGACAAGCCATTGAGAAGCTTTGTGATGGGCTGGCGAAGGGGTATCGCGACCAGACGCTCCTAGGGGTGACAGGGTCGGGCAAGACTTTCACAATGGCCAATATTATCGCCAAAGTCCAGAAGCCGACCTTAGTTATCGCGCACAACAAAACATTAGCGGCGCAATTAGCCTCGGAGTTTCGCGCCTTTTTCCCAGAGAACGCCGTGCACTATTTCGTTTCCTATTACGATTATTATCAGCCGGAGGCGTATATCCCCCGCTCTGATACTTATATTGAGAAAGAAACTTCTATCAATGACGAGATTGACCGCCTACGCCACTCGGCGACGATGTCGCTTCTGACCAGAAAAGATGTCATCATCGTGGCTTCCGTTTCCTGCATTTACGGCCTCGGCGAGCCGGAAGATTATTTGAAGCAATCTTTCGCAGTTTCGCTTTCCCAAAATATTTCGCGAGAAGCCCTGATCCGCCGGTTGGTGGACATTTTGTACGAAAGAAACGATGTCGATCTTTCTCGTGGGAGGTTTCGCGTCAGAGGCGATATCGTGGAAATAATTCCCGCCTACGCCGAAGACCCGATTCGCATTAGTTTTTTTGGCAATGAAGTGGAGAGCATTTCTCAAATTGATGGCATTACGGGCGATGTGAGAGAGGAGCTGAAAGACTGGCGGATTTTTCCCGCCAAGCATTTCCTGACCGGCGCGGAAAAATTGAAAGAGGCGATGAAAAATATCAGACAAGAAGCCGAGGAACAAGTGAGGTTTTTCCAAAAAGAAGGGAAATTAATTGAAGCGCAGAGAATTGGCGAGCGAGTCAATTACGATTTGGAGATGTTGCTGGAGGTCGGCTATATCTCGGGTATTGAAAATTATTCCCGTCATCTGACTGGCCGTCCAGTCGGTAGTCCGCCGTCAACGCTAATAGATTTTTACGATAAAAATTTTCTTCTATTCATTGACGAATCGCATCAAACTATCCCCCAAATCGGCGGGATGTATAATGGCGATCAGGCGAGGAAGCAAAATCTGATTGATTATGGCTTTCGCCTGCCTTCCGCTCGCGACAATCGGCCACTGACCTTTGCCGAATTTGACGCCAAAATCCAGAATGTCATTTATGTTTCCGCCACGCCGGCGGAATACGAATTGAAAAAGTCAAAGCAAGTAGTGGAGCAGATTATTCGACCGACGGGGCTACTGGATCCGACCATTGAGATTAAGCCGACTGAACATCAAGTGGACGATTTGATGGCGGAGATTAAAAAAAGAGTAGATAAGAAACAGCGGGTCTTAGTAACGACTTTGACTAAAAAATTAGCGGAAGATTTGACAACTTATTTGGCCGAATACGGGATGAAAGTGGCCTATCTTCACAGTGATGTGGACACTTTGGACAGGCTGGACATTTTACGCGATTTGAGGCTCGGCGTTTACGATGTCTTGGTGGGGATTAATTTGCTTCGCGAGGGGCTAGATCTGCCGGAAGTGTCATTGGTGGCGATTTTGGACGCGGACAAAGAAGGATTTCTGCGTTCAGATGTGTCGCTGGTTCAAACGATGGGGCGGGCGGCGAGGCATATTGAGGGGCGAGTAGTGATGTACGGGGATCGAATTACCGGTTCAATGAGGCGCGCGATAGAGGAGACAACGAGACGACGAAAAATTCAGCAGGAACACAATGAAAAACATGGCATTATCCCGGCCTCTATTACGAAAGTGGTAGCGGAGGATAGTGACTGGAGAAAGGGAACCGCAGACGAACGCAGAAGAGACGCAGAAAGTCGCGGACAAAATGGTATAGCATTTGTTAAAGATGAAAAAGAGAAAAAACGGATAATCAAAGAGCTGGAAAAAAAGATGGATTTGGCGGCGCGCGAATTGCGTTTTGAAGTGGCGACCCAGTTGCGCGACCAAATAGAAGAGCTGAAGCTAATCTCCAATTAACCCCATTAGGGTTGGCCTTATTGGTCCGACCAGCGGGAACAGATTGACTACGCTAGCATACTATATAGTATGATGGTGAAGTGTAGGGGTTGATTTTTTCGTTAGTTTAGCGTATTTTGATTAGTAGGACGCTCTCTAAAAATTTTCTTAATAAGAAAGGTGGTGATTTTTTTGGTGAAACCAAAGTCAGAACTGGACTTGAAGTCAGGGAAGAGGCCTGCAACCAGACGGGAAAAACTATTGGGGGAAATGGTGGTAGCGCGCTTTTTCGGAGAAAATCCTAAAAAGCCTACCAAGAAAGATCATTGGCCTTTTTTGAGTAGCGTAGTCACCCATACCTTTATTTGCCCGCGACTTTTTGTGGTTGGCTTTCTTTCCGGAGACAAGGAGAAAGAAAGGAAAATTTTCATTGAGGAAACGGCTATTCTCAAAAGAGATCTGGCCAATGTCTGGTCATTTGAGGATTTAGTCAAAATCGATCAGCTCAAGAAAAAAGGCCAAGGACAACAATACACTTTGAAGGCGTATGGTTTTTCTTTTCCTTCTAGCAAAGATAACCAACCAACAAAAGTGGCTGTTGTTTTTTCCTGTCATATTTCTCGGGCGGTAATGATTTTGTATCAGCATCTGTCAAAAAATGGCGAAAAGCCCTCCTCCGACACTATTTTTTGTCTGGAAGCTCTTTGGAGCTCTCAAGATTATCTAAATGGGAAAATAGATCGAGAGAAGGTGGTACGCGTTATTCCTCTCCCCCGACCGAAATGAAAACGGTTCGGGGGACTTTTTGTTTAGAGCCTGTCTAATAACTTCATTTCTTCTTGGCTTCACGCTGGAGCATGGAGCCAGCAGCAATATAGGTTAAAATGTTAGTTCTCCGTCCGAGGTTCGACCTTAGCTTCAAACTTCTCCAAGGTCGAACCTCGAGTCAAAACATTTAAAATGTTACAATAAGATGGGTATGAATAAATTAGCTCAAAAACTCCAATCCTTGCCTCATAACCCCGGGTGTTATTTTTTTTATGATAACGCGGGGCGAGTTTTGTATGTGGGAAAGGCAAAAAATCTGAAAAAGCGCGTTTCGTCTTATTTTGTTAAAAAAGATAAAGATTCCAAGACGCAAGTTTTGGTGAGCAAAATTACCGATATTAGATGGGAGATTACGGATAGCGAAATGGAGGCCTTAATTCTAGAATCCCAGCTCATCAAGAAATTTCTCCCGCCGTATAATATTAAAATTAAGGATGATAAGAGTTTTTTGTGGGTGAAGATAGATTTTAATCAAAAATATCCGCGACCAGAATTGACGCGGAATCACGCGGAAAAAAAGATGCGCGCGGAATCACGCGGAAGGGTCAAAATCTTCGGGCCATTCACCGACGCGACGCTCTTGCGCGCGGGAATGACGGTTTTGCGTCGCATTTTTCAATGGTGTGAATTGTCAGAAAATGAGATTGCTCGCCATCAAAAAATGAGAAGGCCGTGTTTCAGCTATCATATTAAAAATTGCTCCGGTATTTGCGGAGGTTTAGTTAATAATAATGATTATCAAAAAGGGCTAAAAGGTTTAGCTATGTTTTTTGAAGGCAAGAAGGGGAACTTAGTCAAAAATTTGCAGCGTGAAATGACGGTTTTGGCCAAGAATAGAGAATTTGAGAAGGCGGGAGTTTTGCGGGACAAGGTCAAAGCTTTAGAAAATATTGGGAAAGTTTTGAAAATAACAAATGACAAATTCCCCGCCTACAACGCTTTGCATAGCAATGCGGGCAGGCAAATTATAAACAAATTTCAAAGCTCAAATGGCCAAATAATCAGAAGCATCATCAGAATTATAAATAGCGAACTGGGCTGTGACTTGAAATTCAAAAAGGATTTCAGGATTGAATTTTATGATATTTCCAATATGTCCGGAACGAACGCCACAGCTTCTATGACAGTCTGGCAGGACGGCGAATTTACTCGTGACCAATACCGGAAATTCAAAATTAAAACAGTCAAAGGGTCTAACGATGTGAAAATGATGCGAGAAGTCTTGGCGCGAAGAATGACGAGAAGCTTTCACAAATCACAAATCACAAATTACAAATCACAAACAAATCCCAATCTCCAATCTTCAAATCCAAAACTAAACGCTAGATGCTTGACGCTGAATGCTACTGTCTGGCCCATGCCTGATTTAATAATCCTTGACGGTGGGAAACCCCAACTGGGCGAGATCTGGCATCTTTTTAACGAATTGAGGGTCAATATTCCTCTCGTTAGTCTAGCCAAAAAAGAAGAGAAAGTTTTTGGTATTAATCAAGGAAGATTTCGCGAAACTAGCATAGAGAAGAATTCTGATATTGGATACTTTCTCCAAAGAATCCGCGATGAGGCGCATCGGTTCGCCATCACCTTTCATCGTCAGCTACGAGCGAAAAAAGCGATTAAGTCACGGCTGGATGAAATTTCCGGTATTGGTCCAAAAACGAAGAAAAAACTGCTTTTGCGATTCGGTACAGTTACTGATATACTAGGAGCGTCGCCAAAAGATTTGGCCAAAATCGTTGGGGAAAAATTAGCGACGAGAATACGAGAGTCATAAGATACTATGGAAAAATTTTCGCAAAATATGGGTATGCCGGGAAAAAAAGAAAAAAAAGAGCCCTTGGTTTCTTGGGAAGATTTCGCCAAAGAGGTGTTTTTTGAAACCGATCGCGCTGGCGGGCACGGTGGACAAAATGTTAACAAGACAGAGACGGCTGCCAGGGCTAGATTTTCAGTTACGGATACAAGTCTTTTGACGCCGGCACAAAAATTGCTCTTAATCAACAAGAAAAGAAACGGCCATAGTGTAGTAAAGGCATCTGGCGATATAATTATTCGCAATGTTGATAGCGCTTCGCAAAAAACCAACAAAGAAAAAGCGGCCAGGATTCTTTACGAACAATTAATAAAATGGCTTACTCCGCTTCCAGAAAGAAAAAAAACCAAGGAGCCCGCTTGGGTCAAAGCGCTCAAAGAAAGAGAAAAGAAGGCGAGGAGTCAAAAGAAAAAAGAACGTTCCTCGGGTCATAACGAGAGACTTTGACTTGGGGGCAAATCTGTAGTATCATTATCACCAGTTCAAAATAGACTAGGAGGGTAGGTCGCCGTGAAGAATATTCTGCGCAAATTCATTCTCAATTGGGTCATCAACGCGGGGGCGATCGCGCTGGCGTCTTATTATATCGCCACCTTCAGCTACAATGGCAGTTGGCTAGGATTGGCTTTGACGGCTCTGATTTTCAGCCTGGTGACAGTGCTTTTGAAGCCGATTTTGAAGATTTTGTCCATCCCCCTCTTTTTTTTGGGACCGATTCTTTTTTTTCTAGCGGACGGCGCGGTGCTTTGGGGGATTAGCAATTTCGGTCTGGTGGAGAGCTTTCAGACGGGCGATTGGCTATCTTTGGGTCTGGCGACCTTCATCATCGCGATTGTCAATTACATAGCGCACTGGATAGTGTAGAACGGCGTGGAGATTCATGATTTATGATTCATGATTCATGAATTAGGATTTTATTCTTAAATCTTAAATCCTGAATCTTAAATCTTAAATCCTGAATGTACCCTGCGGGTATCGTATAATGGTTATTATACGTCCTTGCCAAGGACGAGATGGCAGTTCGATCCTGCTTACCCGCTTTGAAAAGACGCAGAAAAACGCGGAAAAAATACACGCGGATTGACGCGGAAAAAAATAGGAAATAAATGGCCTAGTAGCCAAGTGGTAAGGCGAGGGTCTGTCCCGACGCTCTATCAAAAGAATATAGTGAAGTCGGGATCCCGTTGTCAATTCGTAATCCTTGGCCTAGTAGCCAAGTGGTAAGGCGAGGGTCTGTCCCGACGCTCTATCAAAAGA
>CAYHEQ010000018.1:0-2745 GCA_964355795.1 uncultured Candidatus Saccharibacteria bacterium | reverse complement strand
ATACACCGGTTCGATTCCGGTCTAGGCCTTACGAATTGACCATCGGGACAAAACCCTTATACACCGGTTCGATTCCGGTCTAGGCCTTACGAATTGACCATCGGGACAAAACCTTTATCGCGGGTTCGATTCCCGCTCAGGCCTTTACCACAAATAATTATTTTATTTTTAATCTTTTATCATGACCACAGACAAAATCATTTCTATCGTGCAAGTAGTCGTCTCTGTCCTACTGCTTCTCTCCATTCTTCTGCAATCCAGGGGGGCGGGGTTGGGAAGCGCTTTTGGTGGCGATAGCGCTGTTTATACTACTCGTCGCGGACCAGAGAAATTTCTTTACTGGCTGACCGTTATTCTCGCTGTAATTTTCGTCGGGCTAGCCATCGCTAGTTTGTTAGTAAAAAAGTATGGTATCTAAAATAAGCGCGCAGAAAATAGTGGACGTTTTCCAATTGTTCTGGAAACGTTTTTCTTTGATAGAGAGAGTCATCTCTTCTGCCCTTGTAGCTATTATTGTTCTTGAGTCCTGGATATTGGGCTCAAATTTTTATTATCGCAATGCCACTATTGTTCCTCGGCAGGGCGGAATTATCAAGGAAGGAATGTTGGGACAGCCCCAGTTTATTAATCCTCTCTATGCTCGTAGTGTCACCGACAAATCACTTTCCTCTCTCGTTTTTGCTGGGTTAGTAGGGTACAACGAAAAGCACGAGCTTTCCCCTGTTTTGGCCGAACGCTGGGAGGTATCAGCCGACAAACAGAACTACAAATTTTATTTGAGAAAAGATTTGCAGTGGTCAGATGGCCAACCCTTTACTGTCGCTGACGTCTCTTATACTTTGGATGTTATGCACAATCCTGATTATTCCGAAAGTCTCAAGCCGGCTTGGGACGGAGTATCCATAGACAAACTAGATGACTGGACACTTAATTTCAAATTGTCCAGGCCATCTCCCAATTTCTTATCTGTGGCGACCGTGGGTATTCTCCCCCGATATCTCTGGATAGATGTGGCGGTCCGAGATTTTCCCAAATCTTCCTACAATCTCAATCCTATTGGCCTCGGTCCTTACAGGGTGGACAAAATGTTGCAAAACAAAGAAGGTAAAATAGTTTCGGTGACGCTATCGGCCAACAAGGATTTTGCTCTAGGAACACCCAATATTCTTACCGCAGAAATGAAATTCTACGATACCAAAGAAGCTCTCATCGCGGGGTTTAGCGATCGCGATTTCACTTCTTTTGGCATCTATTCCTTTGACGACAAAGCGGTGGCCAAGGGCGCCTTTGGTTACAGCAATCATCAGGTGAATCTACCTCAATATGTGGGTGTTTTCTTCAACGCCAAGAGGCCGACCGCCTTAAATGACAAGATAGTGCGGCAAGCTTTGGCCTATGCCACTAATAAGGAGAGAATCAATAGGGTGGTCAATTATGGCGCGGGAGTGGTCATCAATTCTCCCATTCTGCCTGATTATTTGGGCTTCAACCCTAATGTCAAAAATTATGAATATGATAAGAAAAAAGCGGTTAATATGCTCTCGCAAGCGGGCTGGCTAGACCAAAATCGCAAGGGAGTGAGGGAAAAAGACGGCAAAGCGCTGGCTTTTGAGATCATAATCCAAGACGACCCGCAATTCGCGCGATTGGCAGAGGAACTGGCGGAAATGTGGGGAGATATTGGTGTTCAACTGAATATCAAAAAGGTGGATACCGCAACTCTGGAACAACAATATGTGAATGGTCGCAATTACGATCTCATCGCTATTGGCGAGAGCCTCGGGGCTGATGCCGACCCTTATTCTTTCTGGCATTCTTCACAGATTAATTATCCGGGTCTCAATCTGGCGATGTGGGAAAACGGTGAGGCGGACAAATTGCTAGAAGACGCGCGTCAGACGGGAGATACGGACATCAAAGTCAAAGATTATGAGAAATTTCAAGAGTTAGTGGCGGAAGAATTGCCGGCTATCCTGCTCTATCAACCGACCTATGTTTATCGTATTTATGGCAAAGTCAAGGGCATTGATTTGTCAGGGATCTCTTCGGCCACTGAAAGATTTTTTGATATTCAGGATTGGTATGTGAAGTATGACAGGGTAAGAGGGTAGATTTAGGATAGGATTTAGGATAGGATTTAGGATTTAGGATAGGATTTAGGATTTAGGAATGGTTGGATGAGAAGGCGATAGAGGCGCCTTTTTTGTTGATAAATATTATTGACAGTAATTACCAATTGGGAATAAGATACTACTAAGAACAAAACGCAATTAGGAACTATTCCTAAATCTTGAATCATGAATCTTGCTTCCTCCCCTAGAATTGAGCGTCTCACCAACCAAAAAAAGGCTATCATGGATTATCTGGCTTCCACTATGGGGCATCCGGATGCTTATGAGGTTTTCGATGTGGTCAAGGAGAAATTGCCTCAAATATCTCTGGCCACCGTTTACCGCAATCTAGACACTATGGCGCAAAAAGGGCTAATTCGCGAGGTGCGATTCAAGTCCGATCGGGTCAATTATGACGGCGTAGCCGAGAAACATCACCATTTCCATTGTTCGGTTTGCGGAAGAATCTTTAACATTCCTGACGATATCATCTTGAATTTCGAGAAAATCACCGAAAAAGGGGTGGTGGATCTCATCGAAGATTACAGCGTGATGCTCAAGGGGGTTTGCGTGAATTGTCGGGGGAAGAGGGAGTAGGTTGTAGGTTGTGGGGGGGGGTGGGGAGTAGGTTATT
>CAYHEQ010000017.1:0-15628 GCA_964355795.1 uncultured Candidatus Saccharibacteria bacterium | reverse complement strand
CAAACTGATTGATGAAATACTATCAAAATAGCATTACATATTTACCATTAAGCCACATTTTTTAACGTCGGACATCGGAAACTCCTAGAACAAATGCAAAGATAACGCAATAGTTTTCGCCTAGCGGTCATTTCAAGCTGGGCAAAACGCTAAACCCGCGCTTTTTGGGCGCGGGCTGAATATGGGAGGGCAGAAAGCTTTCAGGAAGCTTGTTGAGGGAAAATATCCCGGAGGATGTCTTTGCCCTCGACTCCGGCAAGGATTTTCTTGCCGTCAGGCGATTTGAGGGAATAAACAAAACATCCCTTGAAAGCGTCCCAGCGGGAATCAACTATACTAAAAGACTGGCGGAATGTTTCTCGCTGGTCTTTTGAAGCGTCCGGATCCAACGGACAAAAGACTACCCTGTCGCCCGATCCGTATTCCGGTATCTGGAGGATGTCTACGCCCGGCTCGTCTTCAGGGGCTTTCGGACTCTGAACGAAATTTGACTCGTTGAACATGGGCAACCTCCTTTTCGGGAATACGAATCTTATGGATCAAATAACGAATTACCCTAATGGGCGAATTATTTTTTTAAGGCAACAATATGAGTATGGGCATCCAACGTCCGACGTTAGGGACTCCTTGGGACTTTATTTTTTCAAGGCGATAGAGATATTGCCATTTTCCATCACCTCGTCTTTTTTCACATCAAATCCTTCCGCCTTATCAAAAGAAAAACCGGAAAGATTGGCCTGTTCTTTTATTTTGTCAGCAAACGAATGAAAAACGTTGCGGATTTCTTCGTTTTCTGTTTCAATAAAGGCCTCCACTTTTTCATTAAAGCCGTATCTGGCTTCCTTGCGGGTGTCTTGAATGAGGCGGACGATATCGCGCATCAGGCCCTCTTTTTTTAATTCAGGAGTAATGGTGAGATTTAAGGCGATTGACACTCCTCTGTCCTCTTTGGTGACCCAGTTGTTATCAGGAGACAAAGCGTGCTTTGTCTCTACGGAGTCAGGAGACAAAGCACGCTTTGCCTCTACGGAAACGGATTTGATGTTCAGCTCATCGGCGATGATATCTAATAATTCCGTCTGCAATTGGCAATTTGCGATCTGCAATTCCCCCAACGGTTGTCTCACTTTCACATTTTTTTCTTTGCGCAAAGCGTGTCCCAGCTCCACGACTAAACGAACCGTCTCCATCTCCTGCTCCAGTTTTTCGTCCACCAAACTCTCATCTGCCACGGGCCAATCTGTCAGATGGACAGAGGGCTCATCCGTTAAGTCTCGAAAAATTCTTTCAGTGATAAAAGGCGCAAAAGGCGCGAGAAGTTTTACGACATCCAGTAGAGTTTCGCGCAAAATAGCAGAAAAGTTTTCGTCCGCTCTTTTTTTATTACGACGCAAATACCAGACGGAAAGTTCAATGGTAAATTCCTCAATCGCGCGCGAAGCGGTGAAGACATCATACTCATCCAGCGCAGAGGTCACTTTCTTGATGAGGTGATTTTTTTTCGACAGCAACCATTTGTCAAATAAGTTGTTAGGTTCTAGGTTGTAGATTATAGGTTTTAGGTTTTGGATAGTGGCGGAAAAACTAAAAACATTCCACAAAATCAATAAAAACCTTCTCACCTGATCCTTGATGGCGTCATCAGAGGCGAGCTTTGATTCCCCCGGTTGATTGCTAGTGTAGAAAAACCAACGAATAGCGTCGTAGCCATGGGTGTCGCTTAATTGAACGGGATTCAGAGAATTCCCGCGCGACTTACTCATTTTTTGCCCCTTGGCGTCGAGCACCATACCATTACTAATGACATTTTTGTAGGCCGGCCCAAGATCTAGGATAGTGGAAACGGCGAGCAAAGTGTAAAACCATCCTCTGGTTTGGTCTTGCCCCTCGGCGATGAAATCGGCGGGGAAAAATTTCTTCTCGTCAATTTTTTCACGATTTTCAAAAGGATAATGCCACTGGGCAAAGGGCATAGAGCCGGAGTCCAGCCAGCAGTCCCCTACCTCGGGAGTTCTCATCATCTCACCACCGCATTCGCACCTTAAACGCAAATTGTCGATGAAGGGCTTGTGTAGGTCAATGGATTTTTCATCCGCGAAAACTTCAGAGAAATTGATCGCTTTTTCCTTCAGTTCTTCCACGCTTCCTATACAAATAGTTTTTCCGCAACTTTGAGATTTGAGATTTGAGCTTTGAGATTTACCATTTTGGCATTGCCAAAATGGCAAAGGTGTTCCCCAATATCTGTCTCTTGAAATCGCCCAATCACGGACTCCCTCCAGCCATTCGCCAAAACGGCCGTTTTTGATATGTTCCGGTATCCAATTAACTTGCTCGTTATTTTTTTTCAAGCTTTCTTGTAATTTACTCATCGCAATAAACCAAGAATCCTTGGCGTAATAAAGCAAGGCCGTGTCGCACCGCCAGCAAAAGGGATAATCGTGCTCGTAAGGTTCGGTAGCAAAAAGCAGATTTCTTTCCCCTAGATCTTTGATAATGTCAGGATCGGTCGCTTTCGCCTCTTGCCCCGCCCACTTTGTGATCTCCGGCAGGAAGCGTCCTTCTTTGTCTAGAGTCATTAAGACCGGCAGACCGTTTTCTTTGCCGACATTGTAATCATCTTCGCCAAAAGCCGGCGCGATATGGACAATCCCCGTGCCGTCGGTGTCGGAAACGAAATCACCAGTGATGACTTTGAAAGAATTTTCGTTAGCGAGGAGGAATGTATAGAGTGGTTCGTATTCAATGCCAAGCAAATCTTTGCCGGTGAATTCACCTATAATCTCCCCGCCTTCGTCTTTAAAAACTGCGTCAATGCGACTTTTTGCCAAAATAAAGTCTTCTGTTGTTTGACCACCTCTGACTAACGCATATTGAATGTTTTCATCTACTGCCACAGCTACATTGCCAGGCAAAGTCCAAGGAGTGGTCGTCCAAACAAGAAAGTGAGTTTTGTTTGTAATTTCTCTAGCTCCTATCTTTTGCCCGGGTTTTAGTGTGAATTCTACATAAACCGACTTTTCTTCCACCTCCTTATACCCCTGCGCCACTTCATGAGAGGATAGCGCGGTCCCACAACGGGGACAATACGGAACGACTTTGTAGCCTTTGTAAATCAAATTTTTGGCAAAAGCTTCCGAGAGAATCCACCAGACGGATTCAATATAATTATTTTCGTAGGTGATATAGGGGTGTTCCAAATCTAACCAAAAGCCCATTCTCTTCGTGCTTTGCTCCCAATCGGCCTTGTATTCCCAGACGCTATTTTTGCATTGCTCGTTGAAAGCGATAACGCTTGCGGTGGGGGTGTCTTTCAGTTTTTCAATCTGCGGTTTGCCGGAAATACCGAGCTTTTTTTCCACTTCCAGCTCCACGGGCAGACCGTGCGTGTCCCAGCCGGCTTTGCGTTCTACGCGAAATCCTTGCATAGTTTTGTAGCGCAAGAAAACATCTTTTAAGGCGCGGGAGAAGATGTGGTGAATGCCCGGTCGGCCATTGGCGGTTGGTGGGCCTTCAAAAAAAACAAAGTTCTGGCCTTTGGCGTTTTTCTCTACCGATTTTTGGAATATCCCCTCTTTGTCCCAATAGGCGAGGATTTCTTCTTCCATTTCGGGGAAAGATTGGCGTGGGTTTATTTTTTCCATAAATACAGCGCGATGCTAATATGCCTGCCCGCAATGCTCTCGCTCGAAGCTTTACTTACTCACAATGCTTTGCATAACCATTAAGGCAAGTGTTGTTTCAACAATAGTTGGTTGCATAGCGAGACAGGCGGGCGAATGACATGCGAATCTACGAATAAAATGCGGATACTTAACAGTATCTTACCTTTTTATTTTGGTTTGTTCAAGACGGATAGATGATGAGCCCGAGAATTCATTGTCATCTTCGCGAAAGCGGAGATCCAGTTCTTATAAAATACAATAAATATATTCCTGTTGCGCTGGATTCTCTTACGAGTCGTATGACCCGTTCTCACGGGAATGACAGAATGAGAGATACTGAACGGGTTCTTCGTCTATCTATTTAATCCGAGGTTCGACCTTGGAGAAGTTCAGAAGTTAAGGTCGAACCTCTGAATTGATTTCCAAGACAACCATAGAGCAGATTGTTCAGGAAGATATTGAATAGATCCTTCGTTTATCTTTTGGCTAGTAATATCCAGTAGGTTTGTTATAATATCCAAAAGTCCAAACCAAGCCCTTGACCTCGCGGGCGAACCTTCACAAGGAGGAATTCTCTTATGAGTTCACAGACAGAGCTAGAGCTTCCCTCCAATTTGAGGGGAATCTGCAGTTTTTCTTTTCGCGATAACGGTTTAGTCGTTATCACAACCAAAGGGAATATCACTTACTTGGGCGCTTGTAAGATATTTGATTTTTTATCAGAGAATGAACCCTCTCTGACGATTATTGTTTTGGATATCCAAGAGGCGAGAGTGATGGACAATGCAACGATTACCTATTTGGTTAAATTGCAATTTCATTTTGGACAAAAAGGAAAGCAATTTGTCGTGATAGGTATTAGTGAAGGAATTATGGTCTCAATGAATAAACTAGGGGTCAGCCAAACTCTTGCCCCCTATCAGACAATAGAGGAAATTATTGAAGCCTATTCCTAAAGGCCACTCTCGTCTTTCGTCTACCCCGCCTCACGGCGGGGCCTAATTTTGTCTTTGCGTGTATTTGGAGATTAGGTGCGCGAAAGGATTTGACAAAAAAACCTCCATTTGCTATAATTTAATCGCTACAGGACGCAAAAATCTGATAACGGAGGTGCGCTGTGCCGATCATTAAAATATGGGGTCTTCTGCCCCGAACTAAGCATGAACATTTAATTGCTCTGATTCGGTCCATCAATGAGATTATCGTCAACATCAAGCCCCTGAAGTTGGGGGAAGATGATATTTCGTTTTTCTTTCCTTCTGATTGCTTCCCTTTGAGTCTCGGTGGAGAATTAGTCGTGGAGATCTGTGGTCTTTTTAAAAAACCGGAAAGAACCAATGAGGTAAAGGCGGAGCTGACGAAAAAAATTTTGAAGGCTGTTATCTCCTTCGCAGGAGAAAATGTCCCCGATTGCAGAAAGGTGGAGGTTTTCATTACAGAAATCGACCCGGACGAGAGCGGTTATGCTATAGTCGTCTTCGTAAGTCCGAAAAGACGGTAAGACAGAATTGACTTTGGTGAGCTGAAAAAGATTCTCGAAAAGGGGGGTCCCCTGAAGTCGTTTTTCCTTTACACCTCTAGAGCCGCATTGTCTCTCTGATAGCTAATCTCCAATTGTCTTGTAGCCTAAGCGCGGTGTCACAGCCGCGTTTTAGTTTGGGGAGACTTCCACTACTTTCGTTCTCCCGCTGTGCCCGTTGATGATTTTGATCATACTTTTGGGCGTATCGTAATATTCGGCCAATATTTCTATGAGCTTTTCGTTTGCCTTGCCATCGGTTGCTGGAGCAGGAATAGATACTTTCAGTTCCTTCCCGCTTATTTCGGTGACTTTCGCGACCTTGGCATTGGGTTTGGCGTGGATGGTTATAACCATAAAAAATTAAGAAAATAAAAAATTAAGAAAATAATTGTTATTCTAAAACCTAAAATCCAAATTAAATTTAAGCTTTGGACTTTGGTATTGATTTGGCATTTGAGCTTAAGTTTTTGTCATTTTCTAGTAATCTATCCCCTTCTTCGCCTGAATTCCTTTTTGAAAAGGGTGTTTGATCTCTTTCATTTCAGTGACAAGGTCGGCGATGGCTATTAATTTTTTTGAAGCGTTACGGCCGGTGAGAATTAAATCAATTTTAGACACAGCGTGCTGTGTCTCTACGAAATGAAAAAAGCTTTCTTCGTCTATCAGCCCTCCGTGAATCGCGCCCAAGATCTCGTCCAAAATTACAATATCGTATTTTCTACTCTTTATTATTTCTTTGGCTCTGGCTAGCGCTTTCTGCGCGTTCTGTTGGTGCTCTTCTTTCGGTTTCTGGTCCCCCATTATACCTACGAAACCTGAACCAAGCGCTTCAATATGAATATCTGGAAGATGTTCGCGAATAGCTTTCCTCGCGCCTTCCGGCCACGCTTCTTCTTTGATGAATTGGAGAATCGCTACCTTCTTCCCCCACCCCGAGGCGCGCAAAGCCAAGCCTAGCGCGGCCGTTGTTTTGCCTTTGCCATTGCCGGTGTAGATGAGGAGCATACTAGGTTTTTTTAGGCGGTAGATGGTAAATCAAGCATAACAAAAAAACGCATTGCCTGCCAGCTTTGCGTTTTTTGCTTACATTTCACTAAAAACTATCAACTAAAAACTAAAACCTACTCCCTTACTTCATCTTTCTCCTAATGAAAGCCGGCACATCCAATTCATCTTGATCGCGACGGGAAGATTTGGCTGGTTTATCATCTTTGTCCTCCTCTTCGCCTTCGTCTTTGAATTTCTTTTTGGTCTTGATGCTATCAAAGCCGGTGGCGATGACGGTAATTTTCACTTCCGATTGCATAGCTTCATCCACCACCGCGCCGAAGATAATATTGGCGTCTTTGTCGGCTGATTCAGTAATGATTTTGGCGGCTTCATCAATCTCATACATAGAAAGGTCGGGACTGCCGGTGATATTGAAAAGAATACCTTTGGCGCCCTCAATAGAAAGTTCCAAAAGCGGGCTATCCACAGCGGCGCGCGCGGCTTCTATGGCGCGACTCTCCCCCGTTCCCCGTCCCACGCCCATCAGGGCGGAACCAGAATTCTCCATGATCGCTTTGACATCGGCGAAATCCACATTGATCATCCCCCGATAAGTAATGAGATCAGAGATGCCTTGCACCGCTTGGCGCAAAACATCATCAACCACGCTGAAAGCGTCAAGAAGCGAAGTTTTCTTGTCAATGACTTGGAGCAGTCTGTCATTGGGGATAACAATCAAGGTATCTACTTTGTCTTTCATCTCTTCGGTGCCGAGTTCGGCCGATTTCTGACGACGGACGCCTTCAAAAGCAAAAGGCTTGGTCACTACGCCGACAGTCAAAGCCCCCAATTCTTTGGCGATAGAGGCGATAGAAGGAGCGGCGCCAGTACCAGTGCCACCACCCATACCGCAAGTAACAAAGACCATATCGGCGCCCTTGAGCGCCTCATAAATCTCATCTTTGTTCTCGTCAATAGCGCGCCGTCCGAGATCCGGATCAGCGCCAGCGCCGAGGCCCCTGGTAGTTTCTTTGCCTATTTGAATCTTGACGGGAGCTTCAGAATGATAAAGCGCTTGGGCATCGGTATTGACCGCGATGAATTCCACCCCTTTGATTCTAGCGCTGATCATTCTGTCAACGGCGTTACAGCCACCGCCACCCACTCCGATAACTTTGATGCGGGCAAAGACATCGCCACCATCACTTAGAGAAAATTTGCTTTCCGCGATAGAATCTTTCTTCATAGTTGGCATTTTCATACTGATAAACTCCTTTGCCCCCCTCTACTAGTCTATTAATGAAAATATAGCATACCCGCAAGGCAAAGTCAAAACTAAGCGATGCGAATATACTAATCGCATGCGAATCTACGAATTCAATGCGAAGTTATTCGCATAAACATTCGCCATATTCGCATGAATTCGCATATATTTGCATCGCTCAATCTTTTTTGAAAAACATTTTCATTTTGTCCAAAAGGCCAGAAAAACCTTTCACTCCGTCCATTAGATTATTAGCTAGACTAGCGTTTTTTTTCTCCTCCAAGCCCCAGACAGCTAGGCCAATGGCAGTAGTGAAAGAGGGGTCTAGCAGGAGTTTTTTGTCAATGGCCGTCATCGGCTCTAACACTTCTCCGAGTTGCGCGGGTAGTCTCAAATTTTCTCGCGCGACATCCACGATGCCGGCCATTTGCGATCCCCCGCCAGTGAGAATGGCTCCGGCCGCGAGCAAGCCATCACGACCGATTTTCCGTAATTCATCCTTCACCATAGCGAAAATTTCTTCCAATCTAGCGTTGATGATTTCGGCGATGTATTTCCTATTGACCATACTTTTGTCAAGAGCGGGGTCTATCTCGGAAATATCAATGGTGTCTCTTTCCGAAGCTAATTTTGGATGAGCGACACCGTAATCCACCTTCACTTTTTCAGCAAATTCCAAAGAAGTGCGCAGGCCAATGGCAATATCGTTGGTCACATGACTGGCGCCGACTGGCACGAAAGCGGTGTGCAAGATCTCGCCTTCTTCAAAGACGGCGATATTTGTCCCTCCACCCCCGATGTCCACCAAGACCACGCCAATTTCTTTTTGCTTGTGGCCGAGCAAGATTCTGGCGATAGCTAATTGCGCCAAGACCAGCTCATCAACATCAATGCCAGCTTGATAAGCGCATTTCAAAAGATTTTTGACAACCGGCGAAGAAGCGGTGATCACATGAGCGTCCACTTCTAAACGAATGCCCTTCATCCCCAAAGGATCTTTGACCCCGTCTTGACCATCTACGATGAAAGTTCGCGGAACGATATGGACGACCTCCCTATTGGCTGGCATGGAAAAAGCCTTAGCGGCGTCTATGACGCGGTCAATATCGTCTTTGTGGATTTCTCCACCAGATCTAGAAGTAGCCACTACTCCACGGCTATTGGCGGAATGCGTGTGTTGGCCGGAAATAGAAACGACGGCGTGGTCTATCGGTACTCCGGACATCCTCTCGGCTTCTTCCAGAGAATTGGATATAGAAACGATGACCTCGTCAATATTGACCACCATCCCTTTGCGCATACCGTTGGTGGGAGCGTTGCCGTAGCCCAAAATAGTAAGATCGCCTGTCTCGCTGTCGCAACTGACGACTATCACGATTACCTTGGTATCGCCAATATCCACGCCAACAGAAATTTGTTTTTTGGGAGCAGCCATTTTATTTAATGCAAATTATCGCTAATTTTGTGTATATTTTTTGGGATTTTCGCTAATTTTCACGAACGGACTACTACAACATCGGTATTACTTCTTCTTCCCCTATGAATCTATTGTAATACCTCTCCTTGCCCCAGAGAGCTCTCTTGGCCTCTTTGGCTTCTTTGGCAAATTCTTGCCAATCATCGTAATTGATTGATGAAGGATAGGAAGGATAAATATGTGCTAATCCCGCGCGAATCATCTCAATATTCACATTGATATTTTCGCGATAAATAACGCCACGCAGTCGGCCAAAGTCATCCTTCGGATTTTCTTTGTCGGGAACGAAAAGAATTTCTTGACCGGCTACCAGTTTTTGCAAAAAATCTGTCGCCTCTACCCCATATTCTTCGTCTTTGTCGGGAGATTTGATACCAATCAGGCGAATTCTTTTATCTCCATCGGCTATCAAGGTATTGCCGTCAATAACTTCGTTAACGAAAAATAATATTGATTCGGCGTTCGCTGGAATGTTTTGGCCAGACGGATAGGGCGCTGACTTGATGCTGTATTGGTTGACGCTGTTTCCTGCCTCTATTCTCTCTCCTATCTCTGGCAAGCTCAAAAGATTGGTGTTCCCGCTTCCTCCATCGGAAGCGATAGATGGCAGATTGGGGGCAAAACCAAGATACAAAATCCCCCCCACAATGAGTAGTGACAGAAGAGATATTAGTGTTTGTTTAAGATGATGATGAAACATTTAGGGTAATTGGGTAATTTGTTGTAACTTATAGTAATTTAATCGTGATTTATACGAACAGTTACTATTAAATTACGCGCGAAGCGCAAATTACTACGAATTGCTTATTCCTATTTCCTTCCTGGTCGGTTGTATTTTAATAAAACTTTTTTATCTATTTTTTCCAGATCAAGGAAGTCATCGGCGCGAGCCACAAGATTTTGACTGGCCGATCGGCCAAAGGCCGCTACTTCTACTAATTTGCCGTGATTTTGGAGGTATTCCACTAACGGAATATAGTCGCCATCGCCAGAAACTAAAATAACAGCGTCAATATTCGGCGCCATTCTGATAACATCCATGGCCAAACCCACATCCCAATCGGCTTTTTTCGTGCCGTCCACGAAAGTTTGCAGGTCTTTCAATTTCACTTCAAAACCACTTTTGTTCAAAGCGTCAAAAAAAGTGCCTTCTTCGGGCATTTGCGCCTTCACGGCGTAAGCGATAGCGCGAATCAATTTCCTGTCCCCTACTGTTTCTTTCAAGATCGCGCCGAAATTCACTTTTGAACCATACAAATGGCGCGCTGTGTAATAAAGATTTTGTACATCAACGAAAACGGCGACTCGCTGTTCTTTGTTTTTTATGATCATAATACTAGGTGTTAGGTTATAGTTTTTAGGTTTTAGGTTTTGGGTGGTGGTTTCTGGCACATTAACCCTGACAATATAACAATTTAACAATGTAGCAATTGCCTCTTCCCTATCTTACTCTTTCATCGAAATAGCTTCAATAGCTTCTTTATGGCAATTCTCCACAGGTTTCATAGCGTATGTTATTTGTTCCAACAGTCTTTGCCGAAACCAATTCTTTTTAGAATATCCGTAAAAGCAACATATTCGATATTATGTTCTTTGTAAAAAGCTAGGCTATCTTCCAACTCTGGGGTTTGGTTGTTCTTGTCTAGCAGATCCCCAAAAGCAAATTTCTCCCGAGCTTCATACTCTTGATATCCAACTAAAATAATTTGCAGAGGTTTTTTGTACAAGCGTGGCACTTCCCCGTATTTCAAAGGAACTCCAAGTATTTTCTCTCCAGCCGTACCTGGGGTACACCAACTTCGCCCCTTTACTTCATAAACATAATCATCGCATTCCAGATCGGGATCGTATTTTTTGTTTCTAAGAGAACTCTTTTTGGGCTCTGTTTTTCTAACTTTTTTCTACCAAGGACAATGAGTGCTTCCATAGCCAAATCCTGACAAAGCACCGTAGTCCATTGCTTGCCATTTGATGTTTGAATTACTTTATTGCCCCACTTCTTCTCTATTTTTTTTGGCGCTTTCAGCTTCTTTTCGCTTTCCGTGTTTTTCAAAGAAACATCAGTGATGCCCTCGTAACACCATTTAATAACTTCTTTATTGCCGAGTAGCTTTAGATACTTTTTTCCCATATCGTTTTACAGATTATTTTTTGCTAGTTAATTCTTGTAACCTTTTTATGGACAAATCAAGATATTTCTTTTCCATATCAATACCGATAAATTTTCTGCCATTCAAAAAAGCAGCCAAACCGGTTGTCGATGAGCCAGTGAAAGGATCGAGGACAATATCTCCTTTTTCCGTGCTAGCTAAAACAATTCTTACAAGCAAATCTATTGGTTTTTGTGTTGGATGTTTGCCAAAAGTTTTTTCCTCTCTTTGGGGTGGGTAAATAGACCAGACACTACGCATTTGTAGACCTGGCTTTTTGATAAAATCTTCAGGCCAATTGCCATTTTTCATTAAACCATAATTAAACTTGTGTTTTCCGTCTTTGTTCTTTCTCGCCCAAATAATCGTCTCGTGACTAGCAGTAAAAAAACGACAGCTAAGATTCGGCGAAGCGTTAGGTTTAAACCATGCAATATCGTTCAGGATATGAAATTTGTTGACTTGCAAGGCAAATCCGCACTGATAGATCGAGTGATATGTTCCGCTAATCCAAATCGTCCCACCTGGCTTCAGAACCCTCTGGCAAGCCTTTGTCCATGCTAGATGAAACTCAAAATCTTTCTTCAGGCCATTGCTAACATCCCATTGGCCTTTATCTACGCTAACTCTCTTGCCAGCGTGCAGACTAAAACCACCATTTGAAAGAAAATAAGGTGGATCCGCAAAAATCATATCAACTGAATTCTCCGGTATTTCAGCCAAAATATCCAAACAGTTTGCTTGGTATAGCCTGAAGCCTGTTTTTTCGTAATATGGTTTTTGCATTTTTATTTTCTTTATGGTCGCACCTCCTATCCTATCATATTACACCCTGTTTTTTTAACAACTTCTTTACCGCCTCTATCCCCTCTTTCCTGTTCCTGATTTTTCCCTCCAATTGCAGATTGTAGGCTTCTCGCATAATCTCCCCCACCCGCTTGTTGCCACTAGTTATCCCCATGATTTTCATAATGTCGTGGCCGGTAATAATATTTTTGGGCAAAGGTTTTTTGTTTTCCTCTTCTTCCAGCCAAGCCTTGCTCCTGTTGTAGACCGTCAAATCTGGTGGGAGGATTCGCCCCTTTTTGTCTGTTCGCAGAGAAGAATTCGCATCCACCCAAAAAAGCTCCAGCAAATCTGGGAAATACGGGTGTTTCAGATACATTATTTTGCGAGCCGGACGCATTTTGGCGAGATTGCCAAAGAGCATATGGTATTGGACCAGCCATTGAGCCTTGTCAATTTCTTCTTTTGAATATTTCAAGCGACGCATGATAACCCCCGTCATCTTCGCCCCTTCAATATCATGGCCGGTAAAGCGAACGCGATCGGTGCCATCTTTTTCTGGCGTCTGAATAGTGTAGGCTTTGGCGATGTCGTGAAAAAGCGCGCCGAGAACATAAATCGGGTCGTCGTGCTTCCTCATATTTTTCAAACACAGCAACATATGATTCCACACTGTGCCTTCCGCGTGATGAGACGGTGGCTGATCGCAGGTGTGAGATTTGTCAATTTCGGGAATAATGCAATGAAGCAAACCCAGCTCGTCTAAGAGTCTCAGCCCATGACTAGGGTCGGGTGAAGTTAAGATTTTGTTCAGTTCGTCACGGATACGCTCACCCGAAATTTTCGTAATATCGGGAGCATGTTTTTTAATCGCCTCAAAGGTTTCTTCTTCAATGACGAAACCTAGTTGCGCGGCAAACCTGACCGCTCGCAACATCCGCAAAGCGTCTTCTTTGATTCGCTCGCTTGGTTCACCGATGAAACGAATGGTTTTTAACTTAATGTCGTCTATTCCGTTAACGCCATCCCCTATCTCTCCCCATTTGAACTTTGTAATTTGAAATTTGTTTGGAATTTGAAATTTGGAATTTGGAATTTTTGCCACCAGTCCGTTAATAGTAAAATCACGGCGCAAAACATCTTCCTCTGCCGAAACCTGTAATTTCACCTTCTGCGGGTGTCTTTGGTCTTCGCTCCCATAATCACTGCGAAAAGTGGCGATCTCAATCAGTTGCGAAGCAACTGATTGCCCTGAGCGAGCGGAGCGAGTCGAATGGGCTACTTTCAAAGGCACGACCGCCGCGATCACTCCAAAGCTCTCCCCTATTTCAATATGCTTAATCTTATTTTTGTCCAAAACTTTGATCACTTCTGCCGGCGTGGCCGAAGTGGTGATATCAATATCGTGAGTCTCCCGCTCCATTATCTTGTCTCTAACATACCCACCAGCAAACAAGGCAGTATAGCCTGCCTTTTCCAGTATCCCCACGATTTTTTGCCCATTTTTTTCTTGTTTGGTCATGGAATTGAATTATGAAGCATGAATTATGAATTATGGCTTTAATTTCTTATTTTCTTAGTTTTTTATTTTCTTATTTATTATACCACCTTCCCGCTCAAACAAAAAGGAGGCCGTGGAGGCCTCCAGATATCTTTGCGTCAGCGCCCGCCAACATCAGACGAGCGGTCGGATTTTTTCAGCAAATAAGGGAAAATCATTAATAATGGCGCTGGCCCACTCTCTCTCCTCTTGCTCCCTAACGAGGGGCAGGAAAAGTTTGGCATTGGCCAGTAGGTTACGGATGAGCCGATCATCGGTTTTGGCTCCGCTCAGCCTCCTCAAATGAGCCATTCCCATGAGGGCGCTGATGACATGATGGGAGTGGCCACTTTGCACGGCCAGGCAGAGATACTCTGCCAATTCTTCGCTAATCTCTTTGGGTGCCATCGCTTCGGCCGTATTCAGCAGGTGCGATGTATAGATCTTGCAAAATGTTAATTTTGGAAAGATAATCGTTCCCGCCTCCAGGATCCGAGCTGATTCGAGAGAAGCCTTATACTCTTCGTTATCAGGCTCTTCTTCGAAAGGTTTTCTCTTTCGATAGACGGAAATCCCTCGGTAAAGGAGGATGGTCACACATATCTCCTTAAAATAACCGTAAAATTCCTGAAAAGTCTCCATACTTGAGTTGAGGCGGATTTCCCCGACAAAGGCGGAGGCTTTCTGGAGATATCTGGCGCTCATGCGCTCCCCATTGCCGAAGATGCTGGATAGCACGAGATAGCCATAAGCCATCCAGAAATTAGTCCAGTCGTCATCTGCTTCCCACTCGTTTTTTGACATTCGGGATAGTTGGCGAGAAAGCCTTTTCGCGAGCTTTTTCGCCTCTAAAGGAGTTTTGTTGCATTCTGTTTTGAGCGCCAGAATAGGGAGCGCGAATTTTTCCTTGTCGTCAGGATTTTTTTGAGCCAGGGCTTCAAGCTTGCCGATGGCCTTGACGGCATCCTGCCAGTGATGCGCGAACCGATACTCAAGAATTTTCCGCATCATTTCCATCAAAGAAACCTTCTTTTTGACGCTCATTTTGGCGACCCTCCTTTGTGTTTTTTGTCCAAGATGTTAATGGCCTCACTATACTACATTTTGCCTAAAGATGCAAGAGTTTTGTCTATTTAGCCATTTTTTCATTTGGTATCTATAAAGGGTTGTCAGAAGAGTGGTTCCTATGACTCAACCAAATCCACCGGTATCGCGCCAGCAATATCTTGGGAGAGGTCGGCTAAAGATGGAGAGATAAGGCGTTTTGGGGGTATACTACACACATACGAACTGATACGAACATACGAACAGAAAACCAGAAACTAAAAACTAGAAACTAGCAACTAATTCCCCCATTTTATCACGAAAAAAGGGGTTTAATGGTAAATTTTAGAGGCTAAAATCGATGTTTTGTGCGATAATGTAGCCAAGATTATTATATCATCTACATATACGAATAAGATTGTTTGTTTTCTTAGCTTAAACAAGGAACGAAGCTTTGATTTTGGCCTCTATTATTTGATATTAAGCCAAAAAAGGGGAAATAAAAAAGCCCGGAAACGAAAAGCCCCAGCGCGGTAGCGCCGGGGACTTCGTATTATTTGAAAATGGACGATTTTCCTCTTCCGGAATCCAGCGGTCTCAAACGGTGGTTTGATAGCTAGTAATCTTTTAGGGCGAAAATCGGGTTATTAAGGCTGATGCCGGGGAACCACCCCATTAAGCTTCAACTACTTTGGAGAAGAAGGATTATTTTTTCCTCCTGTTTTTTATTCCTCTCCATTTCGTCCATTGCTTACCCCCAAGTGGGGGTAGAAAAAAAGTTTTGGGTTCCAAGGTTTGGTAAAGGCGGTGACTGGCTGGGTATCCCGTAGGATGCCTTTAGCGCCGGTCTATGTTGCCCTTACCTTGATGCCTTGCGCCCCCGATATCTTTCGTGACCTTCGGCCACGTCCTCAACCAAATGGGGTTGGATATCTCACCTTCCCCGCCTCCTTTCTTTTTGTCTTAGGGTCGAGCAGGCTGTTTTTTCTGCGGTTAACCTAGCCGGTTAAAGGGCCCCGGGCCGCAGTTGGCAGACTTCCCTGCCACACGCCATCGGGCACAAAGCCCGTTGGGTAGGCTCTGTAATTCATCCCTTTCTTCACCCCCTTTCTTTCCCTTTCTTTTTAGCTTTAGGTTGTTAAATCTTTCCTCATTATATCACTTCCGCTACTTCTTGTCAAGGACATTTT
>CAYHEQ010000016.1:0-15947 GCA_964355795.1 uncultured Candidatus Saccharibacteria bacterium | reverse complement strand
TCATTCAGGAAATCCTAAACAACTAAAACCAGCCTCCCAAATTTACCATTAAACCGAAAACGACTGATTAATTAGGAGCGTATCGCAATACGCCCCTACAATTGCACATTACAAAATGGCTCCGAAAGGAGCCATTTTTTTGTGCGTTTTGTACGAAATTATTTGGCGAGGTTCAACCTTGCCGAGATTATTACCCACCTCCTTCTATCGATAGCTCCGGCAGTCTAGTCCCGCAGAAAGGGCAGTGACGAGCGTTGAGAAGATTGGTCATCTTCTGGCAATGAGAGCATGTTCTGGTGCCTGGCAGGATGTCCTTCTCGTCAATTTTCGGGGGGTAGCACTGCGAGAGACCGCATACTTTTTCTCCATTGACCATTTTCTCATTAGTGCATTTGAGTGCGCTCCCAGAACGTTTGGCTGGATCGCCACATTGGTGGCAGAAATAGGGCGGGTCGGTTTCGGCGACCGTTGATGCGCCTCGCTCTATTCTTTCCAACACCCCTGCCGTTTTCGTCGATTCTTCCGCTTGCTTCCTCAAAAGAGGCGGAAACAAACTGGCGATTTGCGGTAGATTGTCCCGAATAATCTGCATGATTTTTTCGCCACATCCGTTAGGGCATGCTCCAATGGGGATGACCCCACCGAGAACATGAACATAATTGACTCCCTGACAGTGACAATCTCCGCCTCCTTCGCCACCAGAAACATAAGAGCAATCTTGGTCGTGAGAATCAGAAATAATAGCGTCACACATTGCGCATTTTTTTTCGAAAGCGCTACGAGTGCTAATACCTATCAGATTGAAAAGTGTTGGCACCGCGGGAATACTTATCATCGCCGTTGTCGTTCCTCTCAATTTATTTTGTTAAAGAAGCTGATTTAATTATACTACATATCTTTGGCAAGGTTCAACCTTGCCAAGACCGCCAAGATTATTTCTTCCTTTTGTCGTGGAAAGCGCGATGGACATCGCGCAATTGCTGGTTGGTGACGTGGGTATAAATCTGCGTGGTGGTGATGGAGGAATGGCCGAGCATAGACTGCACACTGCGAATATCGGCGCCATTCATCAGTAAATCGGTGGCGAAAGAATGCCGGAGCGTATGGGGGCTGACTTTTTTGATAATGCCGGCCAATTTGGCGTAATGAGCGATCAATCGTTCCACCGAACGAGGAGTAAGGCGCATTTCTCTGCCGATTCCCCTCCCAACGTCCGACATCTGGGCATCCTTTGATGTCGGACGTTGGGAAGTCGCGACTCCGCGGACATTTCGCAGAACCGGGGTGAAGATAGCCTTATGACTATCCTTTCTCTTCTCCAGATATTTACGCAAAAATTCTTTGGCTTCACCCGACAGGAAAACGACGCGGATTTTGCTCCCCTTCCCTCGCACAGAAAATTCGCCCCGCTCCAAATCCACTTGCTCACGATTAAGCGAGCAAAGTTCGGAAACACGCAGACCAGTGGAAAACAAAGTATGGAGGATAGCCTCGTCGCGCATTCTTTTAGTAATATTTTTCTCATACATCGTGGGAGAAGCCATCAATCGCTCCAGCTCTTGGGAATCCAAGAAGCTGACTTCGCGATCCTCTTGTTTGGCTAGCTCTACTTTCTCCGCCGACAAAGACTTGATGTCGCGCTTGGCCAGATATTTCAAGAAAGCGCGCAAGGCGATACTGTGGTAATTTTGCGTTACTTTTTTCAGCATCTCGCCTTTTTGATTGGTCAAGCGGTTCAAATAAAGACGGTATTGGTGGATGACATCTTGGTTTATCTGCTCGGGAGTTTTCACGCCTTGTCCTTCAGCAAAGGTTAAGAACCGATACAAATAGTGCTGATAGTTTTCTATCGTCTTCAGGCTCTTGCCTCGCTCTACTTCAAGATGCTCAAGAAATTGGCGAATAAGATCGGCTAAGTTCATATACAAATCTTAATTCTAATCCCTATTCTAATCTCTGCAAATATTTGTAATGATTTGCATGCGAAATTCGTAGCGATTTGAATGAAGCAACTCGCGTCGCACAATATAATTGTATAGCAAATCGGCGAAAAGAAAAAGTCAAATCAATTCAGAGGTTCGACCTTAGCTTCGAACTTCTTCAAGGTCGAACCTCGGATTAGGTAAAATTATTCAAATCATCATTGCCGTAAAATCCGAAACCCCCTATAATCAGAATGTTGTAAAATTCAATTCAGAGGTTCGACCTTAGCTTCCGAACTTCTCCAAGGTCAAACCTCGGGTTAATTAAAAGGTTATGAAATTATTCTTGAATCTTGAATCCTAAATCCTGAATCCATGCGACTAAAATTCACCAAATCAAAGCTCAAAAACGGCCTTCGCCTGATTACTTCTCCGATGAAAGAAACGGATGCGGTTTCGGTGCAAGTCATGTTCGGCGCCGGCTCCCGCTACGAGATGCCGGAAATTTCCGGCATCGCCCATTTCTTGGAGCACATGGCCTTCAAGGGAACGAAGAAAAGGCCAACCGCTCTAGATATTTCCAAAGAAATTGACGGCGTTGGCGGTCACTGGAACGCTTCTACGGCAGAAGAGATGACCGCTTATTGGATTTATTTACCGGCGGACAAATTGACCTTAGCGTTAGATATTCTTTCTGATATGCTTTCTTCCTCTTTACTTTCGCCCAAAGAGATAAAAAAAGAAAAAGGTGTCATCTTGGAAGAAATGAAAATGCACCGCGACAGGCCGGGTTCTTTCACCAACGATATTTTCCAAGAATTTGTCTATGGCGATACTTCGCTAGGGCGACCGATCATCGGTAATGAAAAAACCGTTTCCACCATCACGAAGCCAAAAATTGTCGCTTTCTATCGCCGTCTTTACAGCCCAAATAATATAGTTATCTCCATTTGTGGCAATATCAAAGAAGAAGAAACGAAAAAAATGGTGACAAAAATGTTCGGCTCGTTGCGAGGAAAAACTTCAGACGAAAAAAAAGAAGTCAAAGTAGCCCAAGTCATCCCTCGCGTTTTGGTTTATGAAAAAAAATGGGAGCAAGTGAAAATGCGTCTCGGCTTTCATTCTTTCGGGTATTTGACGGAAGACCGTCGCAAATACGCCCGAGCAGTGCTAGCCGATATTTTGGGGGGCTATATGAGCTCGAAGCTTTTTACCGAAATCAGAGAAAAAAGAGGATTGGCCTATTCGGTCAATGCTAGTGTTTGGAACTATTTTGACCTTGGTCTTTTCTGCGTCAATGGTGGCTTTGCTCCCGAAAAAACCGTTAAAGCTTTTCGGGCTATTATGGAGATTCTGCGAGGGGCCAAAAAAAATGGTTTTTCCCAGCAAGAAATTACAATGGCCAAGGAAAACAATGTGGGTAGTCTGAAACTGGCTATGGAAAGCTCTAATTTCATCGCTGGGCATCTTGGCAGTAGCGAACTCTTGGAAGACAAAATCCAGATGCCAGATGATTATTTGAGAAAGATTAAGGCCGTCACGAACGATGATTTGAAAAAGATCGCGCAGGAAATCTTCCGACCGGAGAATTGCAATCTGGCTGTGGTCGGCCCCCTAGACAAGGGAAAAACGGAGGGTGAATTATTAAAATTAATCAAATTATCATGACCAAAGAGAGAACTCTAGTCTTAATTAAGCCAGACGCTATCGCGCGTGGACTCATTGGCGCGATTATTCAACGTTTGGAAAAAACTGGCTTGAAGATTATCGCGATGAAAATGATTCGTCCAACCAAAGAATTGGCCCAGAAACATTATCCCGTTACTGAAGAATGGTACAAGAAAGTGGGGACCAATACCTTGGACGACACTGAAAAATACGGCCTTGACGCAGAAAAAACTATGGGCACTTCTGACCCAGTGGCCATCGGCCACAAAATTCACGATTGGAACGTAGAATTTCTTACCTCCAGTCCGGTAGTGGCAATGATTTTTGAAGGCATTCACGCGATAGAGGGCGCGCGTCGCATAGCTGGCGCTACTGTGCCCAATCTAGCCCAGATCGGCACAATCCGCGGAGATTATGGCACGGGATCGGCTCTATCTTCTAATAGTAAAAGTCGCACTATCTACAATCTGATGCACACTTCAAAAAATGCTGAGGAAGCAATCTATGAGATTGACCTCTGGTTCGGCGATGAAGCGCCACATGAATATTCCCGTGGCGATGAAAATTATCTCTAGAACTTTACGCTAATTTTCGCGAATTAACTCTAATTGCTCGAATTGAATGTAACTGCGCGAATGAAGGCTGATTGTGTGCCAGTCGGAACCTAGTTCTGACATTATTGTCTGTCGGCTGTAGCCTCCGGCTAGCGCGCAACTTTAGTTTTTTAGTTTCTTAGCCCCGCCCTACTCCACATCAAAACTCACCAACTTCATCAAGTCGCCGGCAAAATATATCTCTAGCTGATATTTACCCACCGGCCATTTTTTGATAGGAATCCAGCTATCAGTATCAGTATCTATGGAGATAGCAAAAGTACCTCCATCTTTAATAGTCTTTTTGTAACTTTTGATGAGATAATCATTTTTCAAATATTTCCATCTCGCTTCCATCTGCGTTTTCTCTGGTAGCTCTTGGTAGGAGATAGAAGCATAGACACTTTTATCATCTTGAGAAAAAGTGTCCATCGTCTTACCCACTATTTGTCCACTCAAAGTTACTTTGTTAGACAACTCCACTTTTTGCAAAGAAACTCCCACTTGTTCGGCCACAACATCTGCCGGTGTTTTGATGGCAAATTCTTTCTTAGCTACTGTTGCGCCGTTGGCCATTACCCTGAATTCGTATTGCCCCCTTCCCCATTGGCCCTCTTTTTTTGTAAGAAATGCCACGCCGTTACCAGAAGCGGCCTGTTCTATCTTTTTCTTCTCACTTTTCATCAACTCTCTACTGGTCAAATCGTACCATTGGTACTCCAGATCGGTGCCACTAGGAACATAGCCGTAAGTGATGATAGCGTAAAGGCTTTCGTCGCTCTCCAAAAAGTACTCTACTTGATTGATGGGCTTCTTATCGGCCGTTGCGCCCTTGGCCAAAACGATGCTTTTCAAAGAAAACTCTGTCGGCGTAGTGGGTCTGCTTGGTATAATGGCTAGACCGATAATGATGAGCAGAGCGATGGCTCCCGCGATAATGAAAATTTTGTTTCTATTTTGCATATGAATATTTGTTACGCTAATTGATATACGAATTAATATGCTAATTCTTGCGAATCATTACGAATGTATTTGTATTAATTCGCAGAAATTCGTAACTTAATTCGCATCTCCTATTATAATATGCCTATCTATTTTTTTCTAGCCAGTATTATTTTGTCCTTCTTGTTGTCCTACGTAGCGTTAAAGATCTCTAGGCGCTATCGTCTTTTTGATTTGCCCAACGAAGAGAGGAAAATTCACCAAAACCCCATCCCCAATGTCGGGGGCATTGCAATGTTCGTTTCTTTTTGGATTGTTTTGATTGCTTTTATAATAATCGCCAAAACGACCGGATATTATCTGAAATACGAGATTGGCCTGCTCGTCGCCAGCAGTATTCTTTTCATCGTCGGCATCTTGGATGACAGAAAAAAGCTGAGACCGCTTACGAAAATTATAGCCCAGATAATAGCGGGATTGGTCATCATCGCTTCTGGCGTGGGCATTACTTACATCAATAATCCTTTCGGCGGATTCATTTTTCTTAATCAAATTCAAATACCGATAGCTATTTTTGATAGCGTCCATCACATCACCTTAATCGCCGACATTTTGGCGCTCCTCTGGATAGTGGGAATGATTAATGTCGTCAATTTCTTGGACGGACTGGATGGTCTCGCTTCTGGTGTTTCCGTCATCGCTTTCGCTGTTATTTATTTCTTGAGCGTCAATCCGACCGTCAATCAGCCACTCTCCGCCACTATCAGTGTCGTCGCTATTGGAGTTGTCTTGGGCTTTTTGCCATTCAATCTGAACCCAGCCAAGATTTTCATGGGCGATACGGGTAGCATGTTTTTGGGACTGCTTCTTGCCACCTTGGCGATTATCGCCGGAGGCAAAGTCGCCACCGCCTTGCTCGTCCTCGGTCTGCCTATTTTTGACGGCCTCTGGGTAGCTACCGCCCGCCTCTTGCAAGGCAAAGCGCCTTGGGTAGCTGGGAGAGATCATCTGCATCACAAATTATTAGACCTCGGCCTCTCGCGCCGTGTCGTGGTGATTATCTTTTGGATTATCACCGCCCTCTTCGGTTCCATTGCCCTAATCTCCGACGCGCAGGGAAAACTGTTGGGGCTAATAATTCTTTTTTTCTTGCTTTTTGTCGCCACCGCCACCATCTCCAAGAAAGCAAAAATCTCTTAGTGGCTTAAGCCACTAAGTAAAAACACAGGACAACATTCGGGCAATTCGCTTAAATTCGAGCCATTAACGTTCCTATTTTTTCATCAAATCCAAAAAGACCGAGGGTGGCACATTGACTCGGCCCAAAGCCTTCATCTTCTTTTTGCCGGCTTTTTGCTTTTTTAAGAGTTTGTCTTTGCGCGTTCTATCGCCACCGTAGAGATAACCAGTCACGTCCTTTTTCATTGCGGAAATAGTTTCCCGCGCGAGAACGCGAGAGCCGACAGACGCCTGAATGGCAATCTCAAACATCTGGCGGGGGATGAGATCTTTTAATTTTTTCGTGACCACATTGCCCTCTTGCTGGGCTTCATTTTTCTCCACGATGCGACTCAAAGTATCCACTTTTTCTCCGGCCAGCATTATATCCAGCTTCACCAAATCCCCGTATCTCATACCAATATGGTCGTAGTTTAACGAAGCGTAGCCAGACGAGACGGATTTCAGGTCGTCATAAAAATCTTTGACCATCACGGCTAGAGGCAATTCATATTTAATCAAAGCCTTGGTTTCGTCCAAATAGCTGACATCTTTGTAAATACCGCGGTATCGACCCAACATTTCCATCACATTGCCCACTTGCGTTTTGGGCAACAAAATCTCGGTTAGCACCCACGGCTCGCGGATCTCGGCAATCGCGGAAGGATCGGGGAATTCTCCGGGGTTGGAAGTATAAATCATCTCCTGGCTCGTTTTGATAATCTCATAACCCACCGTCGGACTGGTCACCACCAATTCTAGGGAGAATTCCCGCTCCAGTCTTTCCTTAACGATATCCAGATGCAACATGCCCAAAAATCCGCAACGAAAACCCAAGCCCAAAGCCGGGGATTTTTCGGGAGTGAAGGAGAGAGCGGCGTCATTCATCTTCAATTTAGCGATGCCATCGCGCAATTTGCCATAATCATCAGAATCGGCCGGATAAACACCAGCGAAAACTGTCGGCTTAATTTTTTGATAACCCTCTAGCGCCACGACCAACATTTTGTCTTTTTCCAGAGCGATAGTATCGCCCACAGAGGCCAAGGAAATGTCTTTGAGCGAAGTGACAATATAGCCGATTTCGCCGCATTGCAAAACTTCGGCCCTTTGCATCTTCGGCATAAAATAGCCGATTTCTAACACTTCCGCTTTCTTGTCAGCCGCCATCATGGTAGCCACATCTTTGTTGTGGAAAGCCCCGTCAAAAATACGGACATAGGTGATTACTCCGCGATAAGGATCGTATTTAGAGTCAAAAATTAAAGCCCTCGGCGCGCCATTTTCATTGCCTTTGGGAGCGGAAATTCTCTCCACAATGGCTTCCAAAACTTCCTCTACCCCTTCGCCCGTCTTGGCCGAAACATAGATCATCTCCTCTTTTTTGAAACCAAAAGTGTTGATGAGCTCACCGGCTACTTTTTCTCTGTCAGCCGCGGGAAGATCTATTTTGTTAATCACCGGAATAAGCGTGAGCCCCTGCTTTTGCGCCTGTTCAGCCACGGCCAAAGTCTGCGCTTGAATACCTTGCGCCGCGTCGACAACTAGAAGGGCGCCTTCAACAGCGGCGAGAGAGCGACTGACTTCGTAGCCGAAATCCACATGCCCCGGTGTGTCTATTAGATTTAAGATGTAAGATTCATGATTTAAGATTTTTGGACTCTCTTCCTGAATCCTGAATCCTGAATCCTGAATCCCAATCGCATAAAGCATGCGAGCAGGCTGTAATTTGATCGTAATTCCACGCTCGCGCTCCAAATCCATGCTATCCAAAACCTGCTCCTTCATCTCTCTCTTGGAAACAGTTCCTGTCAATTCCAAAAGGCGGTCAGCCAATGTGGACTTACCGTGGTCGATGTGGGCGATAATGCAGAAGTTGCGAATATTTTTCATACAAAAACTTCGTCCGCCCCGCTGTATATCCAGAAGCGGAGCGCGAATGAATAATTCGCCCGCGGAGCAATCTGGAGATGCGGCCGGGGCAGAAGTTACGAATGTTTTTCACGAGGCTTATTTTACCAAATTTTTCGGATTATTACTATCTTTTCCCCACATCTGCGGATTTGATTCTATGTAGGCATAAATCTCATCGTAGGACTTTTTGTTGCGAATGATATGTTCGTAATAGTTGCGTTGCCATTGGAAGACAAATCCTAATTTATGGATTTCAAATGCTGTTCTGCCCTTAAACCACCTGATTATTTTTGATAATGAATTTGGATTCAACATCGGGCTCTTTGCGCTAGAGAAACCACCGTTTGCCACACCCGTAGGGGCGCGATTAATCGCGCCCCTACAACGAGAATCAATGCGATAGCGATTAATCGCGCCCCTACGATTATCGTTTGCGAAAAATGCTTATCGCTCCACCTACTAGTTTCCTCGCTTCTGGCACACGGAAAATAAGGCTTAAAGCGACATAGATGAGCGTACCGACCAGACCCGCGATAGCCGTCTGGGACAAGAGCCCAACAACCGTCAGGGTATTGAAAAATGTGTCCACCGCATAAAGCGTCCTGTAAGAAGCGTAACCAGCCACGAGAGCAAAAACCATATACTTGCCGGCCGGCTTCAGTAAAGCCGTCAAGTTGATAGCCGGGAATCTAATTTTTACCATTACTAGCAAAAATAGCATATTGACAAAAGCCGCGATGGTGGAAGCTATCGCCAGTCCAGTTACTCGAAAAGGTGTGATGCCCGGAAACCATTCGTGGATGAGCAGAGAGAAGAAAATAGTCCCCAAGACATTAATAATGATCGCCCAAAAAGCTATTTTGACTGGCGTCCGAGTATCTCCCACCGCGTAAAAAGTGCGAACCAAAAAGGGAATCAGCCCTTGCGCTACAATACTCAAAGACAAATAACCGAGTGTTCTCGCTGTCCAGACCGTATCGGCAACGGAAAAAAGCCCCGCTCCCAAAACGAGACGCACGATTTGAGCGCGGAAAAGGATGGTAAAAACCATCGCCGGAATTAGGAGATAAACGATGAGATTGAAAGTGGAAATGAAATGGTGGCGAAAGACATCCTCTCTTTTCTGACTATGCGCGTAAGAAAGCAGAGGAAAAACGGAAGTGGCAAAAGCAATCCCGATCAGCCCTACCGGCAGACTGACGAGATTGGTAGCGAAATTGATGATGGCCACACTACCTTCTTCCAATAACGACCCGACCGTAGTATCCACGAAAAGATTGATTTGCACCAAGGCCAGTCCGAGCGTGACGGGCAACATCAGCCCCAAGATTTGCAAGAAATATTTATCTTTAATATCAAAAATCATTTTCCAACGGAAACCGGTGGAGAGAAAAGTCGGCAGTTGGATCAAAAGGTGAAAGAGGGCGCCGATGACCACACCCCAAGCCAGTCCCGCCACGCCCCAATACGGCACGAGATACAAAGCGCCCAAAATAATACAGATATTGTAAATCACTGGCGCTATAGAATAAGCGAAAAACCGACCAAAAGAATTGAGCACCCCGCCAATAATGGAAGATAAGGCGAAAAAAAGCGGGGAGAGCAACATAATACGCGTCATCAGAATAGTTTCAGTCAATTGCGCTCCCTCAAAACCCGGAGCCAGCAGGGGAACTAGCAGAGGCGCGAAAAAGAAAAGCGCCACCAAAACCGCGATAATAGCCACAAAAGCGATATTCATGAAATTGTTGACCACCTTCCAAGCTTTTCTCTTATCTTTGAAAAGAAGCGCGGAAAAAGTGGGGATGAGCGCGGCCGACAGAGCGCCTAAAATCAGCAGATTGAAGACAAAATCCGGCAAACGAAAAGCGGTATAATAGCTATCCAGTTGCGCGCCGGCGCCAAATTCGGAGGCCAAAACTCGGTCGCGAAAAAGCCCGAGGAGACGGGACAACAAGGAAGTTGCCGCCAAGATAGCGGCATTTCTGGATACTTGCGAGATCTTGTCCAAAACATGTTTCATAGTACACGAATTGCTCTAATTAAAAACTAATTGCACGAATTATCATAACACAAAAAATGCTGAAGATATATTCCGATGTCCGACATCTGGGCATCTTTTGATGTCGGACATCGGATTGCGTATTTCTCTCCCTGTTTTCATTCGAGCAATTCGAGTTAATTCGAGAAATTCGCGTTTACAGTTTCTGCAATTCGTAAAATTTCCGGTAGGCGCCGTTTTTCTTTTTGATCAAATCAATATGCTTGCCCTCCTCCACCACGCGCCCTTTTTCCAAAACTATAATCTTATCCGCTTTTCTGACAGTGGCCAAACGATGGGCGATGATTATCGTTGTTTTACCCCGCATCAATTTCTCCAGCGACTTCGTCACAATACTCTCCGTTTGCGCGTCCAGAGCCGAAGTCGGCTCGTCCAAGATCAAAATCTCGGCATTTTTGAGTATCGCATGCGCGATAGCCACTCGCTGACGCTGACCGCCAGAAAGCTTCACCCCCCTCTCGCCCACTAATTGATTGTATTTTTTCTTGAAATCTTTGATGAATTCGTGCGCGCCAGCTTCTTTGGCGGCAGAAACGACGGCACTTTCATCAATACCCAATCGACCATAACGAATATTATATTTGATACTTTCGTTGAAAATAGTAATATCTTGCGAAACCACCGCGATATTTTTTCGCAACAGATGTAAATTGATTTGACGGGTATCGTGTCCATCAATTAAGATGTGACCTTTTTGCGGGAAATAAAATCCGGAGATGAGGTCAGCAATGGTGGTTTTCCCCACGCCAGATCGACCCACCAGCGCCACCGTTTCGCCTTTTTTGATCTGGAAACTGACATTTTTCAAAACATCGGTTTTGTCTTTCTTTTTTTCCTCATCATCGCCACCGATGTAAGAAAACCAGACCTTGCGAAAATTGATATCGCCACTAATTTTTTTGATGTCCTCCGCGCCCTTGGGCAGGTAAACCTCCTCGCGATGGCCAAAAATCTTTTCCGCCCGCGCCAGTGACACCAAACAATCAGCTAACCAATTCCACCAACGAGTAATCTGAGAAAATGGTCCCAAAACCATGGCCGCGTAGCCATTGACGGCAAAAAGATCACCGATAGTAATCTGTCCAGCGTGAATAGCGTAGACCGAGAGGAAAAAGATGAAAAATTGCATGGCAATAATCAGAGACCTTTGGAGCAAAGATACCCCTTCGTGAATTCTGAATAATCTGCCCCAAATCTTTTTCCCCGAGACAATGGAATGATAAAATCTTTTCTCTTCATAATCTTCCCCGCCTGTTTGCTTGACCAATTTGATATTGCCCATAGCATCATAGAAGTCGCCATAGGCTTCATCATAAATTTTGAACCCCTTGTGCCGTAATTTGCCCGCGGGAATCAAAACTGTCGTCATCACCGCAAGATAGAAAATCACCGTTCCCAAAACCACGAAGCCAAAAACATAATTGATGATGAAGATGAAGATAAAGCCCACCACCAAACTCAACATCTCCGGCGTGATATCAAAAATGATATTAATAGCCGACTCTAGTCGACTGGAAGCATTGTTGATACGACGGGAAATCTCGCCTATTTTATTTTGTTTGAAAAAAGAAAGAGGCAGATGGGAAAGTTTGTGGATAGCTTTCAGCATATAGTCAGCTTCCAGTTCCAAAGTAAAAAGGCTTCTTTTAATGGAAAAAGCCGAGTCAACAATCTTTACCGCCAGCTGTACAAAAAGCCAAAATCCTAGCATCACCCCCCAGACCGGAAAAGAGAAATCAAGCAAAGAAGTCCGCGCGTCAAAATCCAAAATACTGTCGAAAAGTTTACCCGAGATATACGGCATCGCGCCGTTCAAAATAGAGGACAAAACCCCAAAAATAATAAAAAAAATAACGGCCTTGCGATAGCCGAAGACTATTTTCAAAAAGATTCTGAACCCTTGTTTGGTTTTTTTTGTTTGTGTTTTATTATGCACGAATTTCACGAATTATTGCTAATTGCTCGAATCGCAACAAACTATATGGACTATATGTACATTTATCAAACGTTGTTGACAGTTTTGTTCTTTGACAGATATCTCTGATAAGAGGTTCGACCTTGAGAATTGGCTGTTTAAGGTCGAACCTCGGATCGGGGGCAAGGTCTTTTACAGACTAAACTATCATCCAGCCATTAAGCAATTTCTAAAAGTGTCAACAACGTTCTTAATTCTTACAAATTATACCATAAAACAAAAACCGCCTCATAGGCGGTTTAGCGACGGGCTCTAAGAGCCTGTTCAATATCTCCTTCCTGTCATTCCCAGTTTGCCTGAAAATCCAGTACTCCTATGTAGTATAGCAGTATAGTTCAGCCAGCAAAAAAGAATTGTTTTAGACCATCAAGGCTTCGAATTCTTCTCTCTCCAAAGTCTCTTTGGTCATCAATTCATCGGCCACTTTTTTCAAAATAGCTTTGTTTTTGGTCAAAATATCGAGGGCTCTCTTGCTCGCCTTCTCAATCATCACTTGCACTTCCTCGTCCACAATCTGCGCGGTCTTCTCGCTATAATTTTTGTGCTCCGCCAGATTCCTCCCGAGAAAGACCATGCTCTCTTTACCGTCCAGCGACATCGCGCCGAGTCGCTCGCTCATCCCGTATTCGGTTACCATAGAACGCGCCAATTTCGAAGCTCTGGCCAGATCATTGCTCGCGCCGGTAGTCATTTCTTTGAAAGTCAAAAGTTCTGCCGCTCTTCCGCCGAGCATCACCGCCAAATCGTCTTCAAATTCTGACTTGGACTGCAAGAATTGATCGTTCTCCGGCAGATTCCAAGTGTAGCCGAGAGCGCGACCACGAGAAATAATGGAAATCTTGTGTACCGGATCGGCGTGAGGAGAAAAGTGCGAAACCAGCGCGTGTCCGGCTTCGTGATAGGCGGTGATTTGCTTTTCTTTGTCAGAAATAATCCGGCCACGCCTCTCCGGCCCTAGCATCAATTTCTCGATGGCCTGATCGAGATCGAGAGAGCCAACCTTAGTCTTGTTTTCCCGCGCCGCCAAGATCGATCCTTCATTTAAAAGATTTTTGAGGTCGGCGCCGGAAAATCCCGGTGTTTTTTGGGACAGCCTCGTTAGCGACACTTTTTCGTCCAAAGGCTTGCCCTTAGCGTGCACCGCTAGGATCGCTTCCCGTTCTTTAATATCCGGCAGATCCACCAAAACTTGGCGGTCGAAACGGCCGGGGCGAAGCAGGGCGGGGTCGAGAACATCCGGCCTATTGGTCGCGGCCATGACAATGACATTTTCTTCGGTATCAAAACCATCTAGCTCTACTAAAATCTGATTTAAGGTCTGTTCTCTCTCGTCATGTCCGCCACCCAGTCCCGCTCCCCTCTGCCGACCGACAGCGTCGATCTCGTCAATGAAAATGATGCAAGGCGCGTTGTTGCGAGCCCTATTAAACAAATCGCGAACACGACTGGCGCCCACGCCAACAAACATTTCCACAAATTCCGAACCGGAGATGGAGAAAAATGGCACTCCCGCCTCCCCGGCCACCGCCTTAGCCAACAAAGTCTTGCCTGTCCCTGGAGGACCGATGAGGAGCACTCCGCGCGGGATTTGCGCTCCTAAATCGCGGTATTTTTTCGGAAATTTCAAGAAGTCCACTATTTCTATTAGATCTCTTTTGGCCTCTTCCGAACCCGCCACATCGACAAAAGTGACTTTCGTATTCTCAATATTGAGGCGAGCTTTGGATTTGCCGAAATTCATCGCCTGACTATTGGCGCCTTGCGCCTGCTTCATCATGAACCACAAGAAACCGATAATGAGGAGGAAGGGGATGAAAGTCGAGAGAACAGAAAATAGCATCCCGCTTGAGCTGTCATCTTTGACCTCAAATTTCACCTTGTCGGGCGTGATGCCGTATTGCGTTAATGAGGCATAATTTTCTTTGTAGGTGAATTCAATCTTTTCCTTGCCGGTTTTTTCGTCTTTTTCTTTGAGTGTTACCTCTACCTTGTTGCCGGTAATAGTGATTTTTTCCACTTCATTTTTCGCCACTTGCTGGCTGATGGTGGAGATATCCACTTCTTCTTTGACGATTCTTTCCTTGCTGTATTGATTGTAGCCGAAACTAGCGCCAATAATGATGAAGATGGCGATTAGTAAAAAATTTTGACGGAGAAATTTGGTGAATTTGGACATGAATTTCAGTAATTAGTAGTAATTTGTCGTAATTTTTAGTAATTCATTGTTGCGACTATACTCGATTACTATGAGTTACGATTGTTTCTATCTGCATAACCATATCACAGAAAACTCCCCCCGTCAAGAAAAAAGAAGCCAATTTGTGGCTTCTTTTCGCAGTAATCTGGATTGGAATCTCAACGGACGATCAAGGCTTAACGCCATAGGCTTTGCATTGCCTCTGGATGATGCCCAAATGGCCCAGCTTGTTGTCGAGAGCTTCGTTGAGCTTTTCTTTGATTTTCTCGACCGCTCTTTCCAGCTCTTGCCGAACGACGGCTGAAATTATTATGAAGTCATCCTCGGTCTCGCAAACCGTAAACGCCCCGCCGATTATTACGATCCCATTTTCAGTCGGGCGAAGAGCGTCCAGCTTCTCTTGAAAACACGCCGCTTTGGCATTAAGATTGGTCAGCTCACGAAGTATTCTGCGTTGCTCATCGGTGAGACTGTCCATAAGTAATTTGGTGATTGTAACCGAAACTGGAAAGCCATCTTCTCGCAACTTTTCTCGGTAAGTCTTAGCGATTAATGCATCCTTCAAGACATCCTTCAAGCTAAACACCCCCTTTGTCAGAAAATTAAGGTGCTAAAACCTTAGCACTCTTGTTTCAATTTTATCACAAAAAAAACCTCCCGTCAAGAAAAAAGAAGCCTGTTTTTGGCCTTTAATAGCGAAAGATTATCGACTCAAGCCGTTTTTCTTAACTTTTTCCCGTTTTTATGCTACTCTTGCTAAGCATGGAGAGGTGGCCGAGTGGCTGAAGGCGGCGGTTTGCTAAACCGCTATACGGGTGAAAACCCGTATCGAGGGTTCGAATCCCTCCTTCTCCGTTTACGAGATTGTCTTGGGTGAAAACCCAAGACAATCTCGATACGACATACGACGGTGTCAAATACTTTTTCAGAAAAAAATTTAGTAAGATTAAATTTGAAACAAAATCAGGTAATTACTGATCTGCCAATTATTGGTAGGAAAGAATATTTAGAATATCATCGCAACAAAATTTTTATTCATAATTGAAATTTCATACTATGACTCAAGAAATTACAACAAAGATAGCTATTTTTCAAAAAAAAGAGATACGCAAAGTTATTTATAATAATGAGTGGTATTTTTCGGTTTCTGATGTAATTGAGGCGTTAACTGGTACGGTAGACGTTAGAGACTACATAAAAAAAATGAGAAAGCGTGATATTGAGTTAAATGCCTACTGGGGGACAAATTGTCCCCTGCTTGAAATGACAGCAAAAGATGGCAAAAAAAGGAAAATTAATAGTGCAAATACAGAAGGAATTTTCCGTATTATCCAGTCAATTCCATCTCCAAAAGCCGAGCCATTCAAGCGTTGGCTGGCAAAAGTAGGATATGAGCGAGTACAAGAAATTGAAGATCCAGAGTTGGCAACCAAAAGAACTAGAATGCTCTATAAAC
>CAYHEQ010000015.1:0-16435 GCA_964355795.1 uncultured Candidatus Saccharibacteria bacterium | reverse complement strand
CAAAGAACTTTGGCAAAGATTAATTACAGAATTCATACTGATGCCATAAAAGAAAAACTTATTCCTCTTGAATTAACCAAAGATCAGATCAACTCAAAATACGCAAACGAAGCTGACCTTTTGAATGTTGCTTTATTTAGCATAACTGCGAAAACTTGGCGAGATAAAAATCCGACACTCGATGGCAACATTCGCGATTATGCTGAAATCGAACAGTTGGTGATATTATCAAATCTTGAAAGCATCAATGCGGTTTTGATTCATGAAGGATTGTCGCAAGAAAAAAGAATCCAAAGACTAAACGATATTGCGATAACCCAAATGAAGTCGCTTTTGGGAAATAAAGAAATTAAAAAACTAAAATAATTTTATATCGGATATGTAAAGTCAGATACGATAAAAGGCCTGTTGTCGGTGGTACCGGCGACAGGCCTTTTAATTTAATAGAGTGTGGGAAATTATTCTTCAATGGATGCGCTCCTTAGAGATTTGAAGAACCGAGAGGGACTTCACCGGTACCGTCACAGACGGAACAATTCACTCGCAAATCGCTTCCACCCTCAACACTTTTAAGATAGCAATGACCATTGCAGGTGGGGCATATCTTCTTCCTCACGACAAGCGACGCTTTCTCCTCTGTTTTTTCCGCTTCTTTGGGCGAAAGAACTTTGAGGGCAAGCTGGAGCTTGGGCGGGGGAGTGGTCCGACGAAGAACCAGAAGCTTTTTGGGAGGCTTCCTCATCTCCCGAGGATCCTTGCACATCTTTCATCACCGCCTTCCATTGAATTTTCAAAGGTTCGCTTTGAACCCTTAAAGTGGTTTTATTATAATCCTTCTGTCAAGCGCTGGCAACGAGATAAAAATTTCCTTGTGTAAAGCGAGGCTTTTCAAGTATAATGGCAAAGGCTTCTAATACTACACATTACAAATAAATACGAATATACAAATGCTGACTAAAGGAGTAATGCTTTCAGGTATAGTTTTTATTTTTCTAGAATAGCATTTGTATATTTGTACATATTCGTAATGTGGTAGTGAAATGTCAGACGAAATCAAATATCCATTGGATCATGTTCGCAACTTTGGCACTATTGCCCATATTGACGCGGGGAAAACCACCGTGACTGAGGGCATTCTTTACCGTACGGGCAAAAAGCACAAAATCGGCGCGGTACACGAAGGCGAGGCGACCATGGACTGGATGGAACAAGAGCGCGAACGGGGGATTACGATTACCTCCGCGGCTACCACTTGTTTCTGGAAAGATCACCGTTTCAACATCATTGACACGCCCGGCCACGTAGATTTCACCGTGGAAGTGGAGCGTTCTTTGCGCGTTTTGGATGGCGCGGCCGTCATCTTTGACGGCAAAATGGGCGTGGAACCGCAATCGGAAACCGTCTGGCGACAAGGCGACAAATACGGCGTGCCACGGATTTGCTTCATCAACAAAATCAATCAAACCGGGGGCGATTTTTACAAATCTCTGGAAAGTATTCGCAAACGTTTGAGAAAAGAAGCCTACCCTATTCAACTGCCAATTGGTTCCGAAAAAGACATTAACGGCGTGGTGGATTTGGTAGCGCTGAAATCTTATACTTACAAAGAATTCACCGACCATCAATTAGTGGAGGGCGAAGTGCCGGCGGAGATGGCCGAGCAAGTAGCTAAATATCGTTCAGAACTGATTGAAAAAGCGGTGGAATTTGACGAAAAATTAATGGAAAAATATCTGGGCGGGACCGAGCTGACTGTGGACGAATTACGCTCAGCTATTCGCAAAGCGACCCTGACCGGCAATTTTTTCCCCGTGATGGGTGGTGATGGCAGGGGAGTAATCGTGGAGACATTGCTGGATGCCATTATGTATTATTTGCCATCGCCACTGGACAAACCGCCTGTTGTAGGCGTTCACCCCAAGACTGGTGAAGAGCTAGTCCGTCACGCTGACGAGAAAGAACCTTTTGCGGCGCTGGCTTTCAAAATAGCTTCTGACCCTTTCGTGGGCAAACTTTGCTTTTTTCGTGTTTATTCTGGCCAATTGACCGCTGGTTCTTATGTTTATAATTCTACGAAAGGGGAACGGGAAAGAATAGGACGGATTGTTCGCATGCACGCCGCGCAGAGAGAAGATGTGCAGGAAGTCTCGGCTGGCGAGATCGCGGCCGCGGTGGGGCTGAAATCCACCTTCACCGGCGATACGCTTTGCGATGAAGACAAGCCGATTATTTTGGAAAATATTACTTTTCCCGAGCCAGTGATTTCAGTCGCTATTGAGCCGAAGACCAAGGCTGACCAAGAAAAAATGGGTATCGCTCTCTCTAAATTGGCGGAAGAAGACCCGACTTTTCGCATCAAGGGCGATACGGAAACAGGCGAAACTATTATTTCGGGTATGGGTGAATTGCACCTAGAAATTTTGGTAGATAGAATGAAAAGAGAATTCAAAGTGGAAGCTAGCGTCGGCAAGCCCCAAGTGGCTTACAAAGAAGCCATTAAGAAAACCGTGGAGGCCGAAGGTAAATTTGTGCGTCAATCCGGCGGTCGTGGGCAATACGGACATTGTTGGTTGGAAGTTTCGCCTTTGGAATCAGGCAAAGGATTTGAATTTGAAAACCGTATCGTCGGGGGCTCTATTCCCAAAGAATACATTCCGGCGATTGAAAAGGGTGTTCGCGAAGCTATTGATCGCGGTGTTATCGCTGGCTTCCCGGTCATTGATATTAAGGTCGCGGTCTTTGATGGTTCTTTTCATGAAGTGGATTCCAGTGAAATGGCCTTCAAAATCGCCGCTTCTATCGGTTTCCAAGAAGGAGTGAAGAAGGCTGACCCAGTTATTTTGGAACCTGTAATGAAAGTAGAAGTTCTGGCGCCGGAAGAATTCTTGGGCGATATTATGGGTGATTTGAACGCGAAACGGGGGCAGATTTTGGAATCCGGCGACCGTGGCACGATTAAATTCATTGACGCCTATGTGCCATTGGGAGAAATGTTTGGTTATACCACGAACCTTCGTTCTATGACCCAAGGTCGTGGTTCTTCCACGATGGAATTTGACCATTACGCCGAAGTCCCTCGCAATGTGGCGGAAACGATTATCGGGATCAAAGCGAAAGCCAAGGCGGAAGGACGGTAGTTCGGGATTATGGGGATGATTAGGATAATTGGGATAATAGAGACTATTGGGAAAATAAATCCGAGGTTTGACCTTGAGGAAGTTCAGAAGTTAAGGTCGAACCTCTGAATTGATTCTGAATTGATTATAACGAAAAAGTCCCGATTACTCGGGACTTTTTCTTCAATTTCTTTCGAATTAACGATTGAAATCTCTGCGTGGAGGACGCTCTTCCATCGGACGAGCTTCCTTAACGGAAACTCGACGACCGTCAAGTTCTTTACCTTCCCACATTTCAATAGCCTTGGCAGCTTCTTCATCGGTAGACATTTCTACGAATCCGAAACCCTTGGAACGGCCAGACATCTTGTCTTTGATGATAATCGCAGACTCAACGGTACCAGCTTGCGCGAAAGCGTCTCTCAACGCTTCGTCTGTGGTAGCGTAATTAAGGCCACCAACATATAGTTTCTTTGCCATTTGATTCCTTGTGTGCTTACTTTTATTAAGACGACCTCTTTTTTGGATTTGGAACACTACCTCTCGCCTTAACTCGTCCGCCGAAGAGGCGGAATACTGCAACACAAGGAAGATACTAATCCATCAAAAAGCTTACGAGGACATTATACGCTCAAAAGTTAGAAATGTAAAGGATTTTTTAGAGAAAATAAAAAACGCCTTTTGAGTGGCGTTTTCGTTAGGGCTTGGAACATTTCGCTCCACGCCCTCCACGGAATCGGCGGGCAAGCAGGAGCATGGAGTGAATAGTGTTGATTAGTCAAAAAGTGGGTTAGGTATTGTCACGCAACTGCAGTGACCGGTGTTGAGACAAGCAACACACTCTACGGCTTTGTTTCCATGAAAGAGAAGCCTGGTTCCCTCGCATGTTAGGCACTCGCCACTACCACCGCACGATTGACATTGGGGATCAGCGTGGAGATTTTTAAGGGGCGTTGCAGTCTTGGGGGTTTCAGATGTTTCGGATTCTCTTTCTTCGCGCATGGTGAACCTCCTTCGGATTTTCTCCTCAAAATTGTAGCAGAAAAGAGCAAAATTTCCAATAATTTTACGTCATTATTACTAGCCACCAAGCTAGGGTGAAAAGAACGAGGGTGTAGAGCCAGTCAATGTGGACGCGCTTCAAAAAATTAAATAGGTGAATTAAGAAAACAAAAGGATAAATGATGACGGCGAAGGGATTGAAGCGATTCAGAACATGGTGATTGACGTTGGAGAGCAAAACTTTCGCATCTTCGTTGCTAGGGAAAAGATTGAGGGAGATGGAAATAGCGAAATAGAGAGCAAAAATAACAGTTAGCAGGTTGTAGAGGGTAGGGAGTAGGGAATGGGTGAATAATCTTTTTCCGACATAGATATCCAGCCAAAAGAGGGCAAGGGCGGTAACAGAGCCGAAGAGGAAGGGTCCGAAAGAGATGAAAAATGATTGCAGGACGCCACGGGGCTGGTGATGCTCCACGAAACCGGGGGGATTTTTGAATTGGAAAAAGACCACGCGGACGACCTTTACTCCAGATAACCAACAAAAAATAAGATGTGATAGCTCATGGATAGCGATGCCTGGAAAATGCAAAAGGAGGTAGAGGGCAGTCTTTGTTTTGTGTTTCATCGATTTTTTTTCTTTAAGAAATCTTTTATCGTCAGAATCTTTATCTTTTGAAATTCTCTTATTTTCAACAGATGTTGGTCTCCAGAAATAATATATCGAGAGCCACATGCGACAGCGCAATTGACGAACATGTCATCGCTCGGATCGTCGGCTACAACATGGAAGATGTCTATGTCTTGGTATATCTCTGAATATTGTAGCAGAAAAAATAATGCTTCATTGGTATCCACGCCAACCTTACGTATCTGTTTTTTTATCCTTGGATATTCTAGAACCTTTTTTATCTCATGAAGAATTTTTGGCGTGAGACAGATTGTTATTTTATTTTTTTCAATAAAATCAAAAAGAACTTTTGCGCTCCCTTTCCACAAAAGTCCCGAAATAACGACGTTGGTATCTAGAACAATCTTCATCTATAATCTATTTTTGTTTTCTAGCATTTTTTATGGCGGAAGATATCTCTTTCTGGGAGATATTCTTGCCAGCAAATCCCATCTTTTTCTTGATGGAAGCAAGGTCTAGCGGTTTTGTTTTTTTGAATATCAAAGAGTCAGGAGAAATAGAAACAAAAACCCTAGTATTTCTCCACGAACTAGGTAGGGGGATAGATTTTTTTTGAATAATATTGATGCTTTTTGTAATCATAGCTTGATTATAGAAGTATTGGCAATGCGTGTCAAACATTTTTTTGGAGACAAATTTTTGAGAAACAAAAAAATCCCTCTTGCACTGCTTCCGGAAATCAGGTAAAATGGTCTTTAGCTATTGAAAGATAGCAAAGGTTTCTTTGTGATGAGTCGCTAATTTTCGCTAATTAACTCTAATTTTCGCGAAAAATCCAAAAATCCAATAGAATAAAAAACGCAAATAGTAAATAACAGGAGGATAAAATGGCAGACAAATTTGAACGCAACAAGCCTCACCTCAATGTTGGCACTATCGGCCACGTTGATCACGGCAAGACTACTCTGACAGCGGCTATCACCAAGATTTTGGCGGCTTCCGGTCAGAATGTAGAGGTCAAAGGTTATGACCAAATAGACAACGCGCCTGAAGAAAAGGCTCGCGGTATTACTATTAATACCGCGCACGTTGAATATGAGACAGCCAATAGGCACTACGCTCACGTGGACTGTCCAGGTCACGCTGACTATATCAAAAACATGATTACTGGCGCGGCGCAAATGGACGGCGCTATTCTGGTGGTTTCCGCCGCTGATGGTCCGATGCCCCAGACTCGCGAACACATCTTGCTCGCGCGTCAAGTAGGCGTACCGCACATTGTTGTCTTTTTGAACAAGACCGACATGGTTTCTGACCCAGAATTGGTGTCGCTAGTGGAGGAAGAGGTGCGCGATCTTTTGACTAAATATGAATTTCCCGGCAAAGATACGCCTATCGTCAAAGGTTCGGCCACCAAAGCGCTAGAATGCGCCTGTGGCAAACAAGATTGCCCTAATTGCGGGCCTATCTTGGAGCTGACCACCGCCTTGGATACCTTCATCCCAGAACCAAAAAGAGACATTGACAAGCCATTTCTGATGGCCGTAGAAGATGTTTTCTCCATCAAAGGTCGTGGCACTGTCGCGACGGGACGTATTGAAAGGGGCATCGTCAAAATCAACGACGAAATAGAAATTGTTGGTCTCCGTCCTACCAAGAAAACAGTCGTGACCGGGGTGGAAATGTTCCGCAAACTGTTGGATCAAGGTCAAGCGGGCGACAATGTGGGCGTTTTACTGCGCGGTATTGAGAAAGAAGATATTGAAAGAGGTCAAGTTTTGGCTAAAGCAGGCACTATTACGCCTCATACTGAATTTGAAGGCCGAGCTTATATCCTGACTAAGGAAGAAGGTGGTCGTCATACCCCATTTTTCAAAGGATACAAGCCACAATTCTACATCAGAACAACGGATGTAACGGGCGAGGTCATCTTGGCTGAAGGAGTAGAAATGGTTATGCCGGGCGACACTATTGACATCAACATCAAATTGATTGCCCCGGTAGCGATGGAAGAAGGCTTGCGTTTCGCTATTCGTGAAGGTGGCAGAACCGTCGGCGCGGGCGCAGTCACAAAGATTACAAAATAAATAAATAGTATGTGAAATGCGGCTCGTCCGCATTTTACTGGTATTAACATGGCGGATACAAAATCCAAAAGCGCATTAAAAGAAAATCCCCAGACTGCCCCCAAGGCGGGAGCTATCACTGACAAGAAACCCAAGGCTTCGGCTCAAAGGATCAGGCTGAAGCTCAAGGCCTATGATCACAAGGTGCTAGATCAGTCAGCGGCGCAGATATTGGAAACAGTGAAGCGCACGGGGGCTAATGTCGCCGGGCCGATACCGCTACCGACAGAGAGAAATCTCTACTCGGTTTTGCGTTCTACTTTCGTTCATAAAAATTCCCAAGAGCAATTTGCCATGAGAATTCACAAAAGGTTGATAGATATCTTTGATCCCGGGCAGAAGACGATAGATTCGCTCATGAATCTCAATCTGCCAGCTGGCGTGGATATAGAGATAAAAATGTAAACGCGAATTTTCGCAAATTAACTCATATTCTCTCTAATTAAAAATAAATATCAAGAAATAGTCGCAAATTGTCGCGAAAAAAAGCATTAAATTAGTGAAATTGGAGTTAATTCGAGAGAATTAGTGCTCGTGTCTTATACTATCATCCAAGCGGTGATAAGTAAGAGCCAGATGGCCGGTCAAGCCACAGGCTTTGTCGGTCTTTTTGTTTTCGCTTCACTAGACACTTACGGATTTTTACGGATATACGGACAAAATTCATAAGAATGTCTAGAGCGTAGCATTTTTCCGTATATCAGTATCTATCCGTAGTGTTTAGTGATTATGAAATTTTTACTAGGCAAGAAAGAAGGTATGACCAGCGTCATTGAAGAAAATGGCGTAGTTGTTCCCGTGACCGTTATTTCGGCCGGGCCTTGCTTTGTCACTCAAGTAAAAAATAGCGAAAAAGATGGTTATGACGCTGTCCAAATTGGTTTTTCAGAAACTAAAAAAATGAACAAGCCAAAATCGGGGCATTTGAAATCATCCGGCAAGAGCTTGCGTTATTTGAAAGAATATCGCACGAAAGAAGGGGAAAATTTGAAAATCGGCGATACGATGGACGTTTCTATTTTTGAAAAAGGGGAAAAAGTCAAAATTTCCGGCACAATCAAAGGTCACGGTTTCACAGGACCCGTTAGGAGGTACGGTTTTCGAGGACATCCCGCAAGCCACGGCCATCCTCAACAAAGAAAAGTAGGCTCTATCGGCGGTCGTTTTCCGCAAAGAGTCATCAAGGGGCTTCGGATGGCGGGGCATTATGGTAATACGCGCAAGACGATTTCCAATTTGCAAGTAGTGGGTGTTGATACTAAAAATAATTTTTTGCTAGTGAAAGGTTCCTTGCCGGGAACGAGAGGGAGTTTGGTAGAGATTCGGGGAATGTAGGGGATTCAGGATTCAGGATTTAAGATTTAGGATTTGAGATTTAAGATTTATGACAAAGATCAATATACTAACAACTAGTGGCGAAAAGAATGGGGAGCTGGACTTTGATTTTGAGAAAAAAGTCTCCGATGTTTTGATTGCCAATGTGGCCTTGGCCAATCTGGCTAATAAGAGAGTGGCCATCGCTCACACCAAAACCAGATCGGAAGTACGCGGTGGTGGCAAGAAGCCTTGGCAACAAAAGGGCACAGGGCGCGCGCGCCACGGCTCTTCGCGTTCACCGATTTGGATTGGCGGAGGCATCACCTTCGGCCCTAGGAGCGCGAGAAATTTTTCTAAAACGATTAATAAAAAGCAAAATCTCTTAGTTTTGGCGCATCTTTTGCAAGAAAAAGCGAAAGAGGGCAGAATAATTATTTTGGACAAGATAGAGGATTTTTCTGGGAAGACAAAGGATATAGTGCCATTTTTTGCCAAGCTGGGGGTTAATGATAATATGCTGATGGTGGTAGATGAGACTTTTGCCAAATCGGAAACAGGAGCGAAGATGTATCTGGCTTGTCGCAATAGTCAATTAGTTCATCTTGTCAATGTGGCCAAAGTCAGCGCTTACTATCTTTTGCAAAATGAATGGCTAGTTTTCACTCGCGAGGCTTTTGAGAAACTTTTGCAAGGATTTGAGACCTTGAAGAGCAAGAGGGGTGAGCGAGACAGGTTGCCAGAAGAGCCCAAAACTATCGTGAAGACTCAAGGCGCGCGAAAAAAAGTTACGACTGCCAAAAAAGTCGCTATTAAGAAAGCATCCCAAAAACCAGTAGAGAAGCAAGCAGAATAATATGCAACACGAATCATTGATCTTGCAACCAGTGGTAACAGAAAAAGCGGTGGCCGGAGAAGCGCGGGGGATTTATATTTTCAAAATTTTGCAATCTACCAACAAGACAGAAGTCGCCAAAGCGATAGAGAAGATATTCGCTACCAAGGTTCTGCGAGTGAGAATTGTCAATACGAAAGATAAGAGCAGGGGAGCGGGGAAAAGAAAGGGCGTAGTCAAAGGCTTCAAAAAAGCTATTGTAACTTTGGAAAAGGGGAAGACTATCAAAATAAGAGAAGAGAAGAAAGCGGAAGGCAAAAAGAGCAAAGAAGTGCATGTTCATAATGCTTCGCATAGTCATTCAGATGAAGAAAAGCTGAGTAATGCGCTAGGCCACGCTCGGGGCAGTCAAAGAGAAAAAAGCAGAAGAAAAATAACAGAATAGGTGGATACGCGAATTAATTAGCATAACAAGATAGAAATGCCAGTTAAATCATTCAGACCCTATACTCCGTCTCGCAGACAAATGATTGTCGCTGATTTTTCTGTGCTGACCAAGAAAAAACCAGAAAAAAATCTTCTACAAGTGAAAAGGCAAAAAGCTGGTCGCGGATCTGGTGGACAAATTAACATTCGTCATCGGGGCGGAGGCGTCAAGAGGCAATACCGCCTCATTGATTTTCGTCAAACCAAGCTCAATGTGCCGGGGCGGGTGATGAGCCTAGAATACGATCCCAATCGTACCGCCTATATCATGTTGGTCAATTACAAAGATGGCGACAAGAGATATTTGCTCGCGCCTAATGGCATAAAAGTGGGCGAGGACATCGTGACGGCAGATAGGGCTACCATAAAGGCGGGAAATCGTGTAAAATTAGCTAATATCCCTACGGGAATAGATATTTATAATGTAGAATTGCATATCGGCAAGGGAGGACAGATAGTTCGCTCCGCTGGCTCTGCCACTACTATTATGGCTAAAGAAGGTGATTGGGTCACACTCAAGCTTCCCTCCACGGAAATCAGGAAGGTGCACAAAAATTGTTTCGCTTCTATCGGAGTAGTGAGCAATGTGGAACATAACCTGATTTCTATCGGCAAGGCCGGTCGCAATCGTTGGAAGGGGAAGCGACCAACCGTCAGAGGTTCGGCGATGAACCCGGTTGACCACCCTCACGGCGGTGGTGAAGGCAAGGCGCCAGTGGGTATCAAGAAGGGGCCGAAAACTCCTTGGGGCAAAAAAGCTTACGGAGTCAAGACTAGATCCAGAAAAAAATCCAGCAATAGATTTATATTGAAGAGGAGAGTGAAAAGAGGGAAGAAATAATAGGAATAGTTTATAGTTGTTAGTTGATAGTGGATAGTGAAAATACGAATTTATAATTTCCGCAAACTAGAAACTAAAAACTAAAAACTAATCACTAACCACTAGCCCCATGTCAAGAAGCGCGAAAAAAGGCCCCTATGTCTACGAAAGACTGATCAAAAAGATCCAGGATATGCCGGCTGGCAACAAAACTGTGATCAAAACTTGGGCCAGACATAGCACAATTTCTCCAGAGATGGTGGGCTATACCTTCGCTGTTCATAATGGCAAGGATTTTGTCAATGTCTATGCTACGGAGAGTATGGTTGGCTATCGTTTTGGAGAATTCGCCCCATCAACCAGATTCAAGTCCCATGGCGGTAAGATGGCCAAGGACCAGTCCAAGGCGGGAGCGGGAGGGACAGCGCCAGCGCCAGCAGTAGCCGCGCCAGCGGAAAAAGGCAAGAAAAAATAACAACTTCAGCGAATAACGAATCTAATTATGCCAATAGTGACCGCCCGAGCACAAGCCAGATACCTTCGAGTAAGCCAGCGCAAGATGATTGGGCTTTGCAATGTTGTGCGTGGCAAAAGCGTGGTTGCCGCTAAGGCCACTTTGATTCGTAGTCCCAAGAAGGGAGCCAAATATATCACGAAAGTTTTGAATAGCGCGGTGGCCAACGCCAAGAACAAAAATATGGGAGAAAAGTATCTGAAGATTGATAAAATAACAGCAGATATGGGGCCATTTTTCATGCGTTCAATGCCTTGGTCTAGAGGCACAGCCCACCCTATCAAGAGGCGCTCGGTGCATTTGACCATCGTTTTGTCGGAAGATGAGAAAGCGAAAGGGAAGGGGAAGACCAAACTTCACAAAACACCCGCCTACCTTGCTACGCAAAGCGTTGCGGGCAGGCAAACTACACAAATAGCACAAACAGAAGAAAAGACAGAAGCAAAAGTGAAGGCGACCAAGGGCAAGATGAAGGTGAGAATCAAAAAAGATGAAAAAGTTGAAGAAATAGAAGTGTCAGCAGTAGCGGAAGAAAAAGAGACGGACGAAAAGACAGAAAAACTAAGCAACTAAGCAACAGAAAAACAGAATTTAATTTGAGAAAATAAGAGTTAATTAGAGAAAATTAGTGTATATGGGACAAAAAATCCATCCAAAAATTATTCGCATCGGCATCTCCAAGAATTGGAGCTCTCGATGGTTTGCTAACAAAAAGGATTTTGCTAAATATCTGTTGGCAGACTATCAGGTGCGCCAAATGATGATGACCAAGCACAAGCAGGCTGGTATTGCCGAGATAGGGATAGAACGTTCGGCCAATGAAGTGAAAGTTACTATTCACACTAGCAAGCCGGGAGTTTTGATTGGTCGCGGAGGCACAGGTATTGAAGACCTACGCAAGGCCATTACTAAGATTACCAAGAAAAAAACCGGAGTGGTAATTGAAGAGGTAGATATGATGGAAAATCACGCGGCTCTTTTGGGACGCAATATCGCCGACCAGATAGAAAAACGCATTCCTTATCGGCGCGCGGTCAAAGTAGTAATGGAAAACGCGATGAAATCAGGCATCAGAGGAATGAGAGCGCAGATTGGCGGTCGTCTCAACGGCGCCGACATTTCTCGTTCAGAAACTTTTTCTGACGGCAAGATTCCGCTTTCTTCATTGAGGGAAGATATTGATTACGCCCATACTCAAGCCGACACTACTTACGGCGCCATCGGGATCAAGGTGTGGGTGTATAGGAAGTTGCAAGAAATAAAAAAGTAAGAAATTAAGAAATTAAGAAAATAAAGAATCGAAATGCATTCGTAATTCGTAGTAGTATGCTTACACCGAAAAAAATAAAATATCGTCGGCAGTTCAATCCGCAAATCAAGCGGGTGGCTACTCGTGGCGCTTATCTTGCTTTTGGTCATTATGGCCTGAAGGCGCAAGAATCAGCTTATGTTACGGCGCGTCAAATAGAAGCCAGTCGCAGAGCCGTCACCAGATTTCTGAAAAGGGGAGGCCAGCTATGGATTCGTATTTTTCCAGATAGACCGATTACCAAGCACGCGGCCGAAGCGCCTATGGGGTCTGGCAAGGGATCGTTGGACCATTTCGTCGCCAATGTAGAAGCTGGAAGGATATTATTTGAGATAGATGGCGTCACTGAATTGGTAGCCAAAGAAGCTTTGAGATTGGCGGCGCAAAAAATGCCAGTCAAGACGAGATTTGTGAAAAAATAGACATCTATTCAAATCGTAGCATTCGAATTTTCATTCCAATCACTACGAATAAAATACCGCCAAAATTCATTTGTAGATGTTCGGATAAAAATTAGGATTAAGATTAGGATGCCCATTATAATGAAAAAAGATACCGCCACAATCAGAGAAAATAGCGTAGAGCATCTCTACAAAGATTTGCCTACGGCCTACAAAGCTTTGCGAGAGCTTCGTTTCAAGATATCTCAAGGAGAGATCAAAGATCCTTCAGTGAAGAATAAGACGAAGAAGCAAATCGCTCGCTTGTGGACGATCATTCGCGAGAAAGAAGTGGCCAATCTTTTACAGAATGTTGATAACGCGAATTAAATTACGAATTTTTGCGAATTAATTACAAATATCATTTATAATAGTCGCGAATTAAGGTGCGAATTAAGGCGAATTACTAAATTAGCGTAAATTTGCATATTAATTAGCATAACAAATCAGAAATGGCCAAAGTTACCAAGCAAGGAACAATTATAAAGAAAAACGACCAGCGTACGGTGGTGGTTCAGATATTGGGGACCAAAACGCACCCTATTTATAAGAAACGTTTCAAAGTAACCAAGAAATATCTGGCGGACGATTCCAAGAATCAATACCAGATTGGGGATGTGGTCGTCATAGAGGAATGTCGTCCAATCAGTAAAACCAAACATTTCAAGGTTATCAGAAAAGTTGGTTCCGCCAATATGTTGGGTGGAGAAAAAATTGAAGGAGAAGAAATGTTGGGTGCAGAGAGAGTAGATGTAGAAAAATCCGAATCGTAGCATTCAAATTTTCATTCCAATCGCTACGAATAATAAATGAATTTATTTGTAGTAATTCGGATAAAGATTAGCATTGAGATTAGCATAATAAAATCCATCATGATACAAAATCAAACCAGATTAAAAGTTGCCGACAACACCGGAGCCAAAGAGCTTTACTGTATTAAAGTGCTTGGCGGTTCCCGCGCGCGTTACGCTAGAGTGGGAGATATTATTACCGCTTCCGTCAAAGAAGCGAGGCCAAATGGCGTGGTGAAGAAAAAGGAAATAGTCAAGGCTGTCGTCGTGCGAACCAAAAGAGACATCAAAAGAAAAGACGGCACCATCCTTCGCTTTGATGAAAATGCGGGTGTTATTGTGGACAAGGACAAAAATCCTCGTGGCACCCGTATTTTCGGGCCCGTAGCCAGAGAATTGCGCGACAAAGGATTCATGAAGATTATTTCGTTAGCGCCAGAAGTAGTGTAAGAGCATTAATGCAAATCGTAGCATTCAAATTTTCATCCTAATCGCTACAAATAATTAGTCGCTAAAGTTTATTTGTAGAAATTAGAACAAAAATTAGCATTAAGATTAGAATCTCCCATACCATGAAAATCAAAAAAGGCGACAATGTGCAGATTTTGACAGGCAAAGATAAGGGCAAGAAAGGACCTGTTGAGAAAGTCTTTCCGGGGATAGATAGGGTTTTGGTAACTGGTATTAATGTGGTTACTAAACATCAAAAACCAACCAAGGGCGTCAAGCAAGTGGGGAGAATCAAGAAATCATTGCCCATCCATATCTCCAATGTCGCTATTATTTGTAGCAAATGCGGTAAGATAACTCGAATAGCGCAAAAGATATTATCTGACGGCCGGAAAGAGAGAATTTGTAAGAAATGCGGAGAAGCAATTTAGAAATATGCAAATCGCAACATGCAAATTTACATTCAAATTACTACAAATGATTTGACAACATTTATTCGTAGATATTTGAATAAAAATTAGAATTAAGATTGGAATCAGCCATGACCCCAAGACTCAAAGAAAAATATGAGAAAGAAATAGTGCCAGCGATGATGGCTGATTTTGGAATCAAGAACAAAATGGCGGTACCCAAAGTTTCCAAAATAACGGTCAATGTCGGGGTTGGAAGAATGGTCAGCAAGGACGGAAAAATCATTGATAAAGTAGTGGATAATATCGCCACCATCACTGGACAGAGGCCGTATGTCGCCAAGTCCAAGAAATCCATTGCCGCCTTCAAGCTTCGCGAGGGTATGCCAGTGGGTGTCGCGGTAACATTGAGGGGCAGAAGGATGTATGAATTCCTAGACAGGCTAGTCAATATCGCTTTGCCGCGTGTTCGTGACTTTCGGGGATTGTCCAAGGGTTCTTTTGACGGACAGGGGAATTATTCCATTGGTGTCAAAGAGCACGTTGTCTTTCCGGAAATAGTTTTGGAAAATTTGGAAGCGGCGCATGGTTTGCAAATAAATATCACTTTGAATAAAAAAAATAAAGAGCAAGGGATCGCCTTATTGAAAAAGTTTGGCTTTCCGTTCAAGGAATAAGCATTCAAATCGTAGCATCCGAATCTTTATTCAAATTACTACAAATAAATCACCGCCAAAAAATCATTTGTAGATATTCGGATAAAAATTAGCATTAAGATTAGAATAGACATTGTATGGCCAAGACTTCCTTGATTGTAAAAAATGCGAGGCTCAAAGCGAAGCCAAAGTTCAAGACTCGGGTTTATAACCGCTGTAATATTTGCGGTCGGCCGAGGGCTTATATGAGAAAATTCGGCATCTGTCGCATTTGTTTCCGGCAATTAGCCTCCAAGGGAGAAATTCCGGGCATTAAAAAAGATAGCTGGTAAAAATAACAGGTTATAGTGAATAGTTTTTAGTGGATAGTGAAACGTAAATTTTTACTTCCACAGACTAAAAACTAGAAACTAAAAACTAAAAACTAGAAACTAGAAACTAATATCATGGATCCAATAGCCAACATGTTTGCGCAAATCAAAAACAGTGTCGCCGTAGGGCACAAAGACTGTTTGACGCCATTCTCTAAGATCAAAGAGAATATTTTAGCTATCTTGAAAGAAGAGAGATACATCCAAGACTTCAAGGTAGAGGAGAAAAATGGCAAGAAAAATATTAGAATATCCCATGCTTACGGAGAGAAGGAGAAGCCAGCCTTCCAGGATCTGGCTCGGGTCAGCAAGCCGGGGAGGAGAATCTACAGTCCCACGGACAAATTGCCCTATATTTTGAATGGTTTAGGGATGGCGATTGTTTCCACCAACAAAGGCTTAATGACCGATAAGAGAGCTAGGAAAGAGAAGTTGGGAGGGGAGATTGTTTGTAAAATTTGGTAGCGGGGCAGTTTATAGTGGCTAGTGGTTAGTTTATAGTGGCTAGTGGCTAGTGGTTAGTTGATAGTGGCTAGTGGCTAGTGGATAGTGGATAGTGGATAGTGACTGGCAACTAGCAACTAAAAACTAGCAACTAAAAACTATAAACCATAAACTATAAACCAAAAACTAGCAACTAAAAACTATAAACCATAAACTATAAACCAAAAACTAGAAACTAAAAACTAGAAACTAAAAACTAATAAAATGTCAAGATTAGCCAAAAAACCAATTAGCGCGCCAGCCGGAGTGACCGTTGATATTACGGGAGGCAAGGTAGTGGTCAAGGGAGCAAAGGGAGAATTATCCCGAGATTTTGGCGAGGCGGTCATTTTTGAAAAAAAGGAAGAGGGTATTTTCGTCAATCGTCGGGGTGAAAGCGGGCCAGAGCGCGCCATTCAAGGTACGGCCTTCAATCTCATTCGCAGTATGATAATAGGGGTTACCGAAGGATTTTCCAAAAGTCTAGAGCTGATTGGAGTAGGTTTTCGCGTCGCCAAAAAAGACAAAGGGATAGAGCTGAATATTGGTTTTTCTCACCCCGTCTATTTTGAAATTCCCTCGGGGGTAGAGTGTGTCGTAGAGAAAAATATCATTACCGGTTATGGCATTTACAAGCAATTGGTGGGTGATGTAGCCGCCAATATCAGAAAGCTCAAAAAACCG
>CAYHEQ010000014.1:0-18164 GCA_964355795.1 uncultured Candidatus Saccharibacteria bacterium | reverse complement strand
GTAGTGGTAGCGCACTCATCTTGAAAATAAAAAAGAAAGGAGCGGGGCATTGGCGAAGATTCTGAAAAATACTTTTGTGAAGATCCCCTGTGATTTGCTGGGGATGGAGGAGGTTTTTGCTTTTCTGGCGACGGTGGAGAAACTATGCCATCACTTGGTGGTTTGCGTGGGTGGCGGGAGTCAGATTAGCCAGGCGTTGAGGGAAGAAGGGATCGAAAGCGCTTTCGGCTCTTTGGGGCGAGAAATTACCGATGATAGAGGCAGGGCAATCGCTCTAAAAATTCTAAACGGGAATGTCGGGAGATTTAATGCTGGTTTGGCCGAGAGGGAGATTAGAGCCACGGTGTTGACTCCGGTTTTGGAAATCGGGGGAGTCCTCTGCGGAGTCCTCTGCCTCGTCAATGGCGACATCTATACTTTGAGCGCCTATCACGGTTTCAGTCAGCTTTTCGTACTGACAACAGCCGATCGGCTGGAGGAAAAGAAGCAACAATTTGCTCGTTTTGGCGCGTGTCTCGTCCCGCAAGGAAAGATTGAGATTGTGGGATTTTGAAAAAAGAGGTGAAATCATCATGGACGGCTCGCGAAACGAGCCGTTTTTTTGTTTGGACTGCGAAGGCTCGGCTTTCGCAGTTATTGCGTGAAAAACTTTTGCCGATCAGAGATTCTTGGTGTAGAATTGCCGAGTAAACTAAAAACCAAGCGAGGCTTAACAAAATGAAGAAAATCCTTCTGGCGACTATGATGTTTTTTTCTTTTCCTTCACAGATTTCGGCTCGTGATTCGGTCAAAATGGCTTTCGTCGGTGATATTTTACTGGCGGGACAGGCGGGATCGATTACTCTGCAAAAAAATGATTTTTCTTATCCTTTTGCCGAATCGGCGCATATTTTACGAACAGCCGATATTGCTTTCGGCAATCTGGAGTGTGTTTTTTCCGGCGATAAGGTTTTGCGTAATGTCAAAGGTGGCGGTTTCGTTTTTAAGACGCCACCACGGATGGCGCAGGCGCTTTCTTGGGCCGGAATAGATATTGTGAGTCTGGCCAATAATCACGCCCTTGATGGAGGCGTAAAAGGAGTAACGGACACCATTGCCACTTTGGAAAAATTTGACATTCGTTATGTAGGCGGAGGTCGAAATTGGGCTGAAGCGCGCAGTTTAAGGATTATAGAAATTAAGGAGAAAAAGGTGGGTTTTTTGGCTTTTGCCGATTTGTGCAATCACCAAGATTGTGGCGCTTCCACTCAAAAAGCCGGTATCGCGATGCTGAAAGCGGAAACGGCACGAGCGCTAACAGCGGTCAAAACAGCGCGGAAAAAAACGGATATTTTGATTGTTTCTGTGCATTGGGGCGTAGAATATATGCCAAGTCCTTCCGAGCGACAGAGGAAGTTGGCGCGGGATTTCATTGACGCTGGCGCCGATATTATCATCGGCCATCATCCCCATGTTTTGCAACCGATTGAATTTTACAAAGACAGAATTATCGCTTATTCTCTTGGTAATTTTGTCTTTGACAATCCTCGTCTGCCCCAGCGCAAAACGATGATTTTGCAAATTGAGGAAAAAGGCGGGAAATTTTCCTACGAAACTGTCTCCTGTCTTATTACCAATGCCCAGCCGGATTGCCGGTAGGGGTTTTCCTTTCAAACGATGTGCGCCCATTGGTCGAACCAATGGGCGCATTATTCGTTATCGGCAAAAATTTTGTATTGGCAAGAATGTTCAATGGGGCTATAATAAAATCAATCTTAATATTAATTCATCCGAAGGAGGCGTATGGAAAAATCCATAGGCAAGATTACTCACTTTTATTCCGGTCTCATGGTGGGGATTATTGAGCTTTCGGGAGCATTAAAGGTTGGCGACACGATCAAAATCAAAGGCGCCAACACCGATTTTGAACAGACGGTGGACTCGATACAGGTGGATCACAAAGATGTCCAGAGCGCCAAAAAAGGCGACATCGTCGGTATCAAAGTGGCGGAAAAAGTGCACGAAGGAAACGAAGTTTTCCTGGCGGGATAGGGCTAGGTTATAGGTTATAGGTTATAGGTTGTAGGTTATAGGGAAAAATCAGGTAAAAAAATCGGGCTTTAACGCCCGATTTTTAGTTGGAGATTCTACTGGAATCAATTATCCCCCGTTCCGCAGACAGTGCTGGGAGAATAAGCGTCCGGTGCTGTAACCGGTACCGCGGGGGAGGTTTGGATCTCATAGACGGCCACGACAGATGCCGGTTCGGGGTCGGTGACATAGGATTGGTTGCCTTCCTCATCTTCTTGGATAAAGGCGCGTACCAGGGCTTTCACCCGCGTGCAATCAGTGGTAGGGCAATCTGCTCCCCATTGATAGTTGGCGGTTGCGCTTTCCACGATAGTGACTTCAAAGGGGATGCAAAAAGTGTCTAGGGAGTAGCCGACAGCCTCATCAGCCAGCATAGTCATAGTTACATTAGCTGGCGGTGAGGCAGGATTTTCCAGAGCCGGCAGGATGTCGGTAATCAGCGGGTCTTTGTCCCATCGGGGGCTCAAACGTTCGGCGATGAAGATTTGACCACTGGCCGAATCTTGCGCCTGCTTCCCATTGGCTGACTCCGCTTCCACTTTAATCGTGTAGCTACCGTTGGGGAAATTCAGTTCATCCGATCTGTCCCAGGAGCAAATTTCCACTGCCGATGAAAATTGGCAGACGGTAGTCCAAGACGAAGCGCCGTTTTCAGACACCAAGTAGCGGATAGAAGTCACCGTGTCGTTAGTGCCAAGGCTGACGCGAATCTCGCCAGCAGTGTTCGACTCTAGAAAAGAATCGACCGGAGAATCAATACTGACATCCAAATAGTAATTGGTCGGTGGCGGTGGCGGTGGCGGAGGACCACTCTCGCAACCAGAGATGAAATTGGTTATAATGACCAGCGTCAAAAAACAAAGCGCTTTTTTAAGTAACAAGAAAACCCCCTCCTTTTCACAGTATTTTTACCAAATTGACAATCGGTTGAATTTCTTCAAAGTAATAATGGTAGGGTTGGCGTCGGTGATGGGAAAATCCACTGTTGATTGCCAGATTCGGTAGCCAAATTTTTTGATAGTAACAATGTAGCGTCCTGGGCCAGGATTGGGAACCGCTAGGTTACTTTTGGCATTGCTGGTGGAGAAATATGTTTGGTTATCTTTGGTGAGAGTGACGGAAAATCCGTAGAGCTGTCTGCCCTGTTCGTCCATTACGCGGTAATATTTGGGGGCATTACTGACATTGACGACATACGGTTCGGTTTTTACCGCCGTTTTGACATTGCTGACGGGATCTATGGCGAAATATTTGAGAGTGGCGCTTTTGGTTAGCAATATCGGATAAGCAGGATTGTAGAGCGGGCTGGATGCATTGGGAGTAGAACCGTTAATAGTGTAATGGATCCGTACCGGCCGATTATTTCTTTCTGAAAACCTGACGGCAACCGGAGCGTTAAAACTGCCCGAAGCCGGAGAGATGGTGATTTCGGGAGCAGAAGGCAACTCTTTTGCTATTTTGAAAGCGACATAAACCGGTATAGTGATGCCGGTTAATGATTGAGCCGGAGTAACTACGGCATCTAATTCTCTTTCTATGTAGTCAACCATTTTTGGGTCGATTTCTTCCGCGTATATAATAACTTTGGTTGTTTCTGGCGAGAACCCAGCTTGCCTCGTTCGGATAATTTTTTCAAAATTTGCCACCTGAGGGTTATTATTAAATTTTAGCCTATTTAGTTCGGTTTGTATTGCTGAATTAAAATTTTCCACATCTGGGCCAGGATAGGCAACTTTTATATTAGTAACGTCTCCGATGGCTTTTGACCCATCTTTGTAGAATATTTGGATATCTGGTGTCACAAATTTTTTTACCCCATCAATTACATAGTCTATTTTCGAAGAAAGCAAAATCCTATCTATATTTAAGGCATTTTTTGCCAGCCAAATATTCTTAACAATTTCAGCTTGGATCACGAGATTGTTTAATTTGGCTATATCGTTAGGATTCTTTATAAATTCTGCCGCCAATTTTTCATAACCTCCAGCGTTTCTAAGAGAATAGATGGCTGATGCTGTTTGATACGCTTTTTCTGGCTCCAGTTTACCGAGGACGGTAGCTAATTTTGTTGCCACATCTTTGCCAAGGAACTGTGTTTTGCCAAGATGCTCTAAAATCATTTTGGTTTCTACTCTGGCGGCCAGAGCTCTTTTGGGAACGCTAGCTGAATTTTTAGCTAATTCAGCCATCTCTTTCCCGATAGTCACTTCGCGAGATATTTTGCCAACACCAGTAGTGAAGGTTTTAATTATCGCCCTTGTTTCTCCTAGAGTGGCTACCGAAAGGGCGATATTAAATGTTTCTATAGCCTTGTCTAAATCAGTAGCGTTGGGGTCAAAATAGACCTCTGGGTTGCCAAAAATAAATTCGGCTCCATTTTTCATAAATATTAGAAAATCTACAAGATTTTGCATTAGCAAGTCAGAAGAATTCATAACAAGATAGGCGACAACAGCATTTTCTTTTTTCGTTGGGTCGGCGATCGACTCAACGACAGCAGACAGAACAACGATAGAGCCCACTAGCGTAGAAGATGTCGTTTTGACAAAAACGTAAGCATTTTGTTCTGCGCCTGGATCTATCCTATATGTGGTCGTATTGGTGTATTTGGAAAAATCAGAAGAAGAAACCAAGACATAATTTTGCGGAGCAACTCGAGCGGTGTATCCTTCAGCGGAAACGGTAATTTTTATATTATCGGTGCGGTTACCATTATTCCTAATTTTTATGATAGCCAGGCCATCGTTGCCATTGCCACTCCAATTATTATTGGGGGCGACGGTGGCATAGCCTCCGTAAATATCTCTGCCGGTTGCATTAGAATAGCCAGTAATTTCTAAACCATACCTTGGTCGTGGCTTAACTTCTATGGTAAGAAAATCTTCGTTGCTTGCCCCGCTGGTGGTAGAGATATAAAGTTTTATTTTGTGAGAGCCTACGGGCAAAGGATTGATTGTTGGGCCAAAACCACCCATAGCGCCTGTGACTATTTGATCATCGACGAACCACCAAATAGAATTAATGTAGCTTGAGTCGCGCGCGTAAGCAGTGCCATTGAGGTAAATATAGTCTTCTTCCCAGACGTTTTGATCTGGTCCGGCATCAACATAGGGGGTATAGGTGATAGCTTGCTTTTCGGTTCTAAACGACCATTCGTCATTGGCGATACTTCTATCTGGCGCCATAGTCTCAACTACCCAATAATACAAACTATCATAAGAAAGATTGCTAAAAGCTATATTTGTCGCTGTCGTTTCTTTTGTTTCAAGGAGAAACTTTTGAGAAGCTATTGATGAATAACCATAAAAATATACTTTATATCTAGTTCCGCTCGGATTCCCATTGGCTGACCAGGAGAGAGTGGGATTCAAAGAAACATTGGTCGCGCCATTGGCGGGCGAAGGATTGGTCGCTTTGTAATACTGGGGGGTGGGTGGTGTCACCGTTACCTCAATTTTTTTAGCGTACCAGTTTTGTTGATCCATGTAGCCACTGGTTGGATGGCGAATGAAGTTGTCGGGGCTATTGGTTCCACTGGCACCAGGAGGCAGGAAAGATACTCTATAAAATATATGCTGTGGACCATCACTTATGGCTCTGAATTTTAGAGTTTGAGACACGCTAGTGGTGCCGTTGAGAGAATCTCCCTGATAAGACAAAAGCATATAGCCAGCGGTCTGGTCTTTAATATTAGAGCCACTATGATATATTTTGTCTCCTGGCTTGTATTTTGCCCATTTGCCTCCTTCTTCTATGACCTCTAGACCCAAAGACATACTGACGTCTATGTAGAATGGTTTGGCCGTCGCGGAGGGATTATTGGATCCATTATTATCTACCTGAAACCAGACAGTTTTAGTTGCGCCTTTTTCCATGGAAAATGAATTGTATTCGGCAGTAATATTCGGAACAGGTTTGTCTATCGCAAATGCTTGCAGTGGCAAAAAAATCAAAGACAGCAGAAAACTGCCCAAAACTAAAATGGCGATATTCCGGTGGAGATTTTTTGCCAAAAAGAAAGCAGAAGGAGCATTCATAGATATTTTTATTGGTAAAATCGTGCTTACTCTTATCTTAGCACCCCTTTTGACGAAAACAAAGGAAAAAAGGAGGAAAATACTACCTGGGCCTGTCGAGGGGACACCTCCTCGACAGGCCATACCTTGCAGACCTTAGCGGGTTAATTTCGCCTGTTCTATAGTCCCGTGAAATTCAGCATACTGTTTTTCTTGAGGTCAAGCGTAGCGCTCGCGGGGGAGAATCTGGCGCCCATCTTGGTCGCTTCTATTCGCCACAGCCCCGCCGGCAAGGTAATCTGATAGTAGCCGTTTTTGTTCGTGTAGGCGGAGATATTGAGCAGGCCGTTGAATTTCACCGCCACCCCCTGAATAGGCATACTTCCTTTTTTCACATAGCCGAAGGCGATGTAGGTAGGTAGGGCGATGAAATTGATTTGTTGACTCATATTGCTGGCGTAGGAAGCGGATTTGAAATAGTACGGACTTTTGGTGACTGTCAGCCAGCCACTACCGGCGTTCAAGGTGATTTTGTAAAGCCCACTGACGTTAGTGACGGCTCTTATATTGGGATTGGATTTTGAAGCCACGATAGCGCCAGCAATAGGCTTGCCGTATTGGTCTTTGACGAGACCACCGATAGAAACGCGGATATCTGGAGTAAGAGTTCTGAAGGACACCTGCTGATTGCCATTAACCAGAACTGTTGCGGAAGCTGGCGTTAGTGTGTATTGAGTTGAGGCGGGGGTTACTTTCCATGAGCCGACGGCAAGTTTTGTGGAGAAATTGCCGGCAGTGTCAGTAACGACGGATATGACCTGATTGCTATTTGTCGTAGAAGATGCTTTTTGTGCGCTACTTGCGGTTGACTCAATATTAATCTTTATTCCTGATATTCCTCTATTTACACTATCTTTAACGGAGCCAGAAAGGGTATGAAGGAGAGGGGTCATAAGCGATATAACAATAGGATTATTGCCGTTCAGGCTTCTGATGGTATAGCTATCTATAACTAATTGTTGCGCAGAGAGAGTAAAAACGGCTCCCTTTTTGCCCATGAAGGGTATTTCAATATCGCCCTCCATGATGAATTTTCCACTGTTATAGCTACCCCTTAGTGTTGTCCCGGTATTAAGTGCCATATTGAGTAGTGAGGCATGGATGCTACAGGTTCCGCCCGTTGTTCCCGTTGCGACGCCGATGCCTTGTTGCGGGATAATAATATTGGTGTCGAGACTGCAAATTGATACATCTAGTTTACCGGATACTTCTAGGCCATTAGTTCCTATCCGAACTTTTGTGGCTAACAATTTCATACCAGCAAGGTCAACAGATGCGCTCACGGCAAAGTCTACAGCCCCATTACCATTGATATTGAATTCGCCATCAGCTTGAGTAACGCCCGCCAAGTTAATATGTCCTTTTCCAGTGATACCGCTAATGCCGACTCTCAATTTGGTATCAGCCATGGCGAGGCTGAATCCGCCTAAATTAATAACGCTAGTCTTGGCCAAGAAATATATACCATTGCCGTCAAGACCCAGGGTTCCACTAACATCTCCTAGAACTGGTAGTTGTAATATTCCGGAAGAGAGGAAAGTTTTATTCTTTAGATCGAGAACAATTTTGCCATCGATTGCCTTGTAGGTAAACACCGAACCAAGCTGTGCGCCACCCCATGTTGTTATTTCTCCTTTGAGATCGTCAAAATCAATCATTAAGCTTGCGCTGGCTATGGTTATGGAAGGCATGGTCTCAGCCAAGCCCAGACTTACACTACCGTCGCTTGACAAGACCGCATCTTGCCAATTTAGTTTGGTGCTACCACCGAAGGAAAGTTTCCCCCAGTCCATATTCATCTTTACTAGTGGCTTGCCTTTTATCTCCATTTCTTTTTTAGCCAAATCAACGATGAAATCACCACTGATAGTAAAGAGATCTATCCCGTTAATTCCGACAAGCTTAAGGCGAGTATTCTCTATGGCGAAACGACCCGTATCCCAGCCCAGTTTGATATGGAGGGAGCTACCACTATCGATCAGGAATAGTTCTTGGATTGTGCCGCTCAGAGGAGTCCTTTTGAGCAAATGCTCGGATATTTTTAGCCCACCATCATTCTGTATGAACAACTCTCCTTGGTTGAGATTGATGATTATTTCGCCACCGGCTATTTGATTAAAGGGGGCAAAGATCCCTTGTCCAAAAATACCCCCAGTAATATTTATAGAATTATTCGCTGAATCAATAACTATGTTGCCTTTGCCTAAGGGGGATACTCCGAAGTAGTTACTGACCGGCAAGTATCCACCACCTTCAATATCGCCCATGGCAATGAGGGATATTTTTGTCAAAGGATCTATGGTAAATTCTGACAGCCTAGGCTTCCAGACGGTATTGAGGATAGCAACCGGGATAGGCAAAAAATACATGGGGTCTTTCCCTGTAATTTTGCCGTTATCTAAATACACGATTAATTTTTGTGGCCGGGTGGTGGCGATGGCATTTTTGATCATATTGTCAAGTCCGAGAGCAGAAGGAGAATTGCCGTAATACTCATCTATTTTGGTAGTAGAGATGTAAGCGCCAGTAGAGTGGATGTCAAAACTGCCCTTTATTGTTTGCCCATATCCAGCAATCGTAAGAAGGCCATTACCGGAAATAATCTTAGTGTTGGTATCAAAGACAACAAAACCACCAGACCCAATACTGATTTTAGTATCGGCACTTGATAAACTGCCCAGTCGAATATTGCCGGTAGCTTTATAAACGCCAGTTGAAATTGTTTCTATCGTGTCGGCGTATATTTTGACATTACCGACGGTATAAACTGAAGGTTTAGGTGTTGCAGTAACAGTGAAGTCCCACCTAGATTCATTTGTGCTGGTAACGCCAAGAGCATTTTTTACTTTTAAGGTAGCGGTGTGTTGACCCACCTGGCCGTTTAAGTAAGCTGTTCTCGAAGTATTGGGCATGATTATGCCATCAATGCGCCATTCATAAGTTAATTGACTACCTTTTGGATCGGAGCTTTTCCATGCATCGCAGTATATTGCTGTTTCTCTCTCAACCATGGTCGTACCATTACAATCAATTACCGCTATAGGCACGGATGGTGGAGTAATAGTATTGACCACGATAGAAACATATTTAGAATCTGTAAGCCCCCTATTGTCGTTGACGAGCAACCTTATATTATAAGTTCCGACCGTATCGAATCGTTGGCTGAATTTTGCTTCACTAGACAGTAATCTCCAGCCATCGGCCCATGTAAAGATTAACTGATCTCCGTTGGGATCGCTACTATCGGAGCCATCAAATTCAATTGTTTCGCCCTGATTAATAATGGTTGCCGAAGTTTTGATAGTGGCTATAGGGCTAAGATTTACGGAACGAACATAAACGCTCATGGCTTTTTCTGCGCTCATCCCATCGGCATCTCTTACCTTGAGCTTTATTTCATGTGGTCCGGGAAAAAGTTTTTTGGGAAATTGTGAGATATTAGCGAAATATACTCCATTATCATACCACTCATAGTAAATAGATTTTCCCTCTGGGTCATAACTCCCATTTGCGCTAAAAGATATGTCTTGTCCTTCTGCGGCATCCGTAGGGTTTATGCTCATACTAATAATCGGATATTTATTGGTGGGGACAGAATACACCGTCACCATAACTTCGGCAGTTTGTTTTAAACCTATGTTGTTTGTTACTGTCAATTTTATATTATGTTCACCGATAGGAAATGTTCCAGACCCACTTGATGTGTAATTATAAAGAGACCCATTGTCTCTCCATTCGTAATTGATAGAGCCACCTTTTCGGTTATAGCTCCCAGAGCCGTCTAGGGTCACCCAATCTCTTTCGTAAACATAAAGTGAGCTATAGGATATGCTTGCCGTAGGAGAATCGTCCCAGTTGTAGGCCAACGCCTTCATCGGCAACAAGCCCGTCATCATCGCTCCCACCAGCAAAAAAATACCCGCTTTTTTAATCATAAGCGGGCGGAACGACTTGCTGACACAGGAGAGTAATCCTCCAGTAATTTGCCATATTTTGTGTTTGAGTCCTAACATAAAGCTCCTTTCTACTGCGTTAATTATATTTATTCGGATTTATTTGAATGAAAATTAGGATTAAGATGCGGATAGTGGCTGTCAATTCGCGTTCCCTAAAATACTTTCCCGCATTCTATATGGAAGCTCCACAGATGCTTTTGGCAACGGGGACAGGAACGTTCTAGGATGCGCGCTTTTTCTTGGCGACAGACGGAACACGTGGATTCGGTGGCGGAAGCGGTAACGCAATGAGCGACTTTGTGATAAATTTTTCTGCACGAGGAGCAAGTGATGGCGTTCACGGGTTGAGTGGGCTGTTTGCAAGTAGCGCACAAGGCATCTTCCATAATAGGCGGGGATTATTTTTTCTTTCAGGATAATTCACTCCCAAAAAGAAAACTAGGGAAAAAATGGAGAAAAATAAAATACGCTCTCCAAAAGAGCGCATTTTTCATAGGTCGCAAAATTACTATTCCATCGATTGCTTTTCGTGTATTGCTCGTAGCAAATGGTTGAGTTCAGCTATGTTTTCTATAGAAATGATTTTTTTGTACTTGAGGATGGGGTCTTTTTGGAGAATAGCCAGAGTTTTTTGGTTGTTGGTAATAACATAATCGACACCCCCCTTTACCATCCAGTCTTTAAGCCATTTGGCTTGATCATTGACGAAAACAACCACCGGCTTCTTCCTGCTGGCGTACCAGCCGGCTTCCCAGGAACAATCGCAACCATATTCAGGCAACATCAATCCTATGTCTGATTTTTCTATGGCCACAAGATCCGTATCGAAAACTTGTTTTGAAAAAAATTCATGTTTTTCATTCCACGGATTATGGTCTTTTGGGCTAAAAATATCAAAAATATTTTTGTCTAATTTGTCACAGACCCCGTCTATCCAAGTATGAGCATCCTTATCGATCCTGGCTATGATATAGATATTTATTTTTTTCATATTGCTATATTGACATTTATATTGATTGAAAGAAACGGAAAAATTGGAGAAAAAATAATCTCAACTCAAAATCTTCTCTTTATCAAGCAGATATTTGCACCAGCCTCTAACTTGACAGAGAAAACATCTATACTCCCAGAGATTGACACGGGAAGTTTTTCGCCTGTTTCTTTTTCTAGTATTTTGTTTAGAGGGCTGATGATTTTACCCTGAAATTCTCCTCGATCGGAGGCGTAAGAAGAATGAGAGAAAGAAGTGTTTGGCACTGCTTTGCGAATGCTTTTGATCAAAATATCGAGAACGGAAACCGTTTCTCTAGCCGTCTTCACATCTTTGGAGGTCAGTTTTCTTCCTTTAATATAAATATCTCCGTTTGGCAAATCCAACAGTAAGCCAAAACTATTTTTTTCTCGCTCAAATTTGTCCAGCGTGTATATTTCGTGGCTTATTTTACCACCAGAATCTAATCTCTCGATTTCTACCGTCCCCTTGGAAATAAGAGGCGACAAAACATTGGTTTTCAGATCCTGTTCTAGGGACACATTTTTGTCCCCGATTCCGTCTAGCCAAGAAGCGTAATCTAGAGAAATATCCTCTCTTGTTTCGTCTCGTAGACCGGAAATAATGGTCCAGATATCTTCCCGAAAACTATTGCAGGGAGCGACGAAAAGGATATCACCCTTTTTGCCGGAGCCACTCAATTTGCAACCTATTTTTTCGTTTCTTTTTTCTCCCTCATGGACTATGGAGTCGCAAATGAAATCTAGTCTAGGCGAAGAGATGTTGAATGTCCTCAGCGAATCTTGATAGATATTGATGGTGTCAGCCAATTTGGCAAATCTAGCGTCAGAGCCTCCTGCTCGAAAAGTCCAGATGAGATTGTAAAAAACTCTGGCGGCAGTAGCATTAATGGAGCGCATATAGCTATTGCGAATTTCCTGCGGACTTTTGATGATATCCGTCAAGACAATATGAGAGGGCATTTTTTTGATGATTGATCCTATTTTCTCTTTAATTAAAGCACGCACTCTCTCTAGGTGTCCCTCAAAATCAGGCATGGACTTGATGACCATTGGTGTACGGATAAAATCGCCAGAATAAATCAGGCCGAAATCGATAGGCCATTCGCCGGTGATATCCGGCTCCAATTCATCAAGGCCAAAACACCGGAATTCTATTTTGTCGAAGATACTGATTGTTTTTGGATCGTAGGCTGGGAAGCGCGTTTTTCCGCTCGCGTCTTTTCGGCCACTTCTTTTTTCGGAAAAATAGATTATAGGATAGTTGCTGTTGACAAAAGCGGCCAAAACGGTAGCTCCGGAGGAAGCGCCACCGTGAAGAATGGCCTCTATTTTCCAAGCCAACCTAAAAGCGCGATCAAAAAGATTGTCTTTTGAAAGTTCCGATACTTTTTTGCCCTTCCAGCTATTGTAAATCTCGGGCGTTATTTCTCCGGTGTAGGTTAAAAAAGCGCAAGCCATGGTCGCTGATAGGGCGGCAGAAGCATTGATCCCGCTAGAAGTAGGGATTTCCGATAGGTAAGTGATGTTGATGCCTGGCGGATATCCATCGGGTAGAGTTTTTTTCAGCTCATTTTCGAGAAAATCGTTGAAGGCCTCCTTGGTTATCTGCCACCAATAGTGGAAATCTACTTTTTTGAATTCTTTTTTAGAATGAACGAATTCGTAGCCACCCAAATCAGTTACCCCGGGTTTTTCAGAAGGGCTGATGCCAATATAGAATCGCATGGGCACCTTCTGAAGAATTGCCAAGCCACCCTCAAGTACGGCGTATTCGCCCGCGAACCAAAAAGAACCCGACGCCGAAACGGCAATCGAGCACTTGGAAAAAAAGTCCTGATAGATAGCAGGAAAGGCCTCCTGTAAGCTTTCGCTGTTCATGGGGATGCGATTTTCCATAATCCCAATGTAGCATAATTGGCGAATGATGTAAAGGGTTTCGCTTTTCCTTTTTCGCTTAGTAAGGCTACTTTGGCAAAGTCGGACTTCGCCGAGGGAAAGCTCTTGCTTTTTGGTAAAATTTGTGCTACATTGAGAAAGTATCTGTCTAGGCGACAGGGAAAATCCTCCGCAATTGCGGGGGATTTTTGTATTGTCAAAAAGTTTCTCTCTGTTATGATGAGGGCGATACAACTAAAACAAAAATATGAAGAAACTTTCAGTCTTACTCGTTCTGGCTATCGTTCTCGGATTTTTTGCAAATATTAACTCTGTTGAGGCGGCGTTTCCTTACGCTTATCAGCTCGTCAATCAATCGTCCTATCCTTCCTTGCTTATTCCGGGCGAAGTGGCGAGTGTTTGGATTGAGGTGAAAAATACTGGTTCCAAGACTTGGGCTAATACGGGGACCAATCCTGTGCGTTTGGGTACTGGCTCCAAATATGGCGCTAGCAATCAGCAAAAGGATTATGCTTCTGAATTCTACAACCAAGGCACTTGGATTTCCGCTAATCGCCCAGCCAGTATTCGCGATGCCGTTATTCTCCCCGGCTGGCATACTCGCTTTGAATTCAAAATCAAAGCGCCCGCTACGGCCGGTACCTACAAAGCTTATTTCACCCCCGTCATTGAAGGTTTGGAGTGGATGAAAGATATTGGCATTTTTTGGGAGATCAAAGTGGAAGACCCGAGCAACATTGTTAGCGAGGGCGAATCTCTGGGGGCTATTTCTCCTGATAATAAAAAAATCTGCGCGACCGGGCTGATTCCTTATCTTCCAGTAGGAGAAATAGGGACGCGCGGGACTTGTCAAAAACCAAATTTCACGCCAGCTTCCAAGGTGGCCAGCGAATACAATTACGGTTGGGTCGGCCAATCTATCAATCCGACTATTGAGGCGGGGACATTTTCTATCGCTTCCTTGACATTGAAAAATACAGGTAATGCTTCATGGTATCGCAATCAGCCCACGGCGGTAAAAATCGGCACAGCCAACATACAGGATAGAGCTTCAATTTTTACCGACACCGCTTCCGGTTCTGGTTGGTCTGGCGCTAACAGAGTAGTAATGAAGGAAGAAAGTGTGGCGCCGGGGGCTAATGCGACTTTTGAATTCAATTTCAAAGTACCGACGGGGACAGCGACCGGCAAATACAAAGAATATTTCCGACCTTTAGTAGAGGGAGTGACTTGGCTCAAAGATGTCGGGATTTACTGGGAGGTAACGGTGGCGAAGGCTACTTCCGATAGTCAAAATCAGAACCCAACCAATCAAAATAATTCAGCTCAAAGTGGCGCTAATATCAATGTCGTTTCGCTCTCGCTCTCACCTAATACGCCGATAACTATTAAGACCGGCACGACCTCCAATTACACTTTGACCGCGACTTATTCTGATGGATCGGCGCAGGATGTCACTTCTTTGGCCACCTGGGACGTGGAAGCAGATACCGGCACAGGTTCGTTCTACCCACCGGGACGATTCATCGCCGGTAGCTACGGCACTTGCTGGGTCACGGCCACCTTTGGCGGGAAAAGCGTCAGGTCGGCCATAATCACCATTACTGGGCTATAGAGAAGAGTTTTTTGCTTGCCAATAATATACCTTGTGCTATTATGTGAGTATGAGTACCGTGACTACGTCAAAAAGAATAGCTAACAGAAATAATTCAATAATCATATCTCGCAGAGAATATGAGGTTCTTTTGGGTTTGAAAAAGCTAGAAACTTTTCACCCGACAGCTATTCAGAAAAAAGCTTTGGTAAAAGCTGAAGCTAATTTGCTCAAAGACACAACATTAACATACGGCGAACTTGCCAAAAAACTGGGATTTACAAATTGACAATAGTATTTACAAGGTCATGAAAAGATTGCCCCAACATGATATCTCGGCTCTTTTGAGAGTAATCCAGCTTTTACCGATAAACCCTTATTTTGGAGATATTCAAAAAATGAGCGGGGAAGAAAATGTCTGGCGAAGACGGATGGGTGCCTATCGCATCTTCTACAAATTAAAAATGGCTGAAAAAATAATTCTCGTTTTCCACCTTGAAAGGAGAACATCAAAAACATATTAATCTATAGCAGTAACCGGAGATTATTATGAAACCGAACAAAGGAGATTATATGGATAATGACGAAAACTGGATTCATACGGAAGTTTTGGGACAAAAAAACAAAAAGTCAAATTTGCTCTCCAATCTGATAGTGGTGCTGGTTTTGATTGCGGCGGGAGTCTTGATTGTCTTAGCCTTTCAGGGCAAATTAAAAAATGCCAATTTGAGCGATCTGGATAATCTAGCCAATCAGGAGAAGAAAGGACAAGAGAACAAACCAGCCGAAGAGAAGCCGAAAGAGCCAGAAGAAGTCAGATACAAGGTGCTCTCGGGTGATACATTGGCCGCGGTGGGCGACAAATTTAGCGTCGGTTGGCAACAAATTGCCGAGAAGAATAATTTGAAAGAGCCTTACGCTCTAGAAGTGGATCAAGAGCTCATTATTCCCGGCGTTTTCAAGAAAGAAGAACCGGTCGTTGGCGCTGATACCGTGGTTAAACCGGCGGAAACACCGGTTGCTCCGGCAGAATATACCAGCTACACGGTCAAAGCTGGCGATACATTGGCGGGAGTGGGACTGGCTCTCAATGTTGATTGGCAAAAGATCGCGCAAGCCAACAATATCGCTTCTCCTTATAGCTTGGAAGTAGGGCAAGTGCTGAAAATACCGAAGGGGTAGGGACTAGGGGGTAGGGAATAGGGGGATACAAAATACACAGGATACAGAAAGCAAAAATCTCGATACTCGAGATTTTTGCATATTTTGTAGAGTCGTTGCAATGCAACGACTCTACCCCAGTACCGTTTCACCTTCGCCCAGTTCTTGCGAAGGCATACTCTCTGGTTGTATAGTTGGGGCTTCTTGATCTGGGAGGGTGTTATTTTTTTCTTCCTTGTACATTTTCACTATCTGATAAAGTTCGAGCACCAATTCTTCTTGGCGGGCGAGAGCGTCTCTCAATTGCGCTATTTCGGCTTCATAATTTTTTGGCGTCGCTGTTAATTGCGCTTCCAGACTGCCGACAATGACCAGGGCCTGTTCGTATTTATTGAGCAAGCCTTCATAAAGTATTTTGTAATCCAAGAGGTGTTCTTTGGCGACGGCGTGATTTTCCACTATTTGCCGAGAAGTCTCTTTGATAATCTCTCCCACTGGGGTAAAATCGGAGGGGGTAGTGGTAGGTTTTAGGTGATAGGGACTAGGGACTAGGTTGTCGATCTCTTGTTTTCTTATTTTTCGCACACTTTGATTTTTTACAATAGTTTTGTGCGACCCGCCGTAAGACGATTCTGGTGAGACAGGAATGGAATTCCGTGAACCAGAAAGTCTGGAGGAGGGCTTAGTCTCCTGCGGTCTCCCTCTCTGGGGCTTCAAAAGATGCAAAAGAGCGGATCTCTCTATCCTGTATTCATCGCCCCTTGGACCTTTTTCCACATGGATATTCAGCCGGCCGGACTTGATATACCGGCGGATGCTTTTTTCCGATATTTTGAGAAACAGAGCTGCTTGTTGGACAGTTAGCATACTACATACTACGAATATACAAATTGCATACAAATATACAAATTACGAACCATAGACAATGAATTGCTAATTTGATGCTTTGGCCAATATCTCTGATCCAAGGTTCGACCTTTGGGCATCCTTTAAGGTCGAACCTTGGATCAGGAAGAAGAGTTTCTTACAAGTCAAACCATCAGTAAGCCACTAAACAATTTCTAAAAGTAGAAACAACGCTCGGAAATCTAACAAATTAATTACTAATTACAAATTACCATACCCATCTTTTTTGTCTAGTCTCATTTTTTTATCAACGATGGACAGATTAACGCTAGACAAATTATGCTTAGACAAATATAATGGGTGGACAGATAGTTTTTAGTTTATAGGTTTTAGTTTTTAGTGATTTCTTATAAACCATAAACCATAAACTATTCACTAAGAACTACAAACTAGCATCTATGTCTTCTCCTAAATCTTCCAACAATTTGTCCACCGTCAGAAAGCCCGTTGTTGCTGTCGCCATGTCAGGGGGGGTGGACAGCTCGGTCGCCGCCTACTTGCTGAAAAAGCGGGGGCTTGATATAGTCGGATTTATGTTGCATTTTTGGGAGCCGGAGGATTTGGCGACGGGAAAGAAAAAAAATAATCTTTGTTGCGATGATTGCGCGGTCTTGGCCGCGAAGAAAGTAGCGGCGCAATTGGATATTCCCCTGCATATCATCAATGCGGAAGAAGAATTCAAAGAAAAAATCGTGGACAGTTTCGTCAAAGAATACGAAGCGGGACGGACGCCCAATCCTTGCGTATTGTGTAATAGGTTTATTAAATTTGGCTTACTTTACGACAAAGCTATGGAGTTGGGAGCGGACTTTTTGGCGACAGGACATTATGTCCGCGGAGCGGACATAGAAAAATCCGAAGCACGAAATACGAAATACGAAACAAACCAAGAAAATTCAAATGACCAAAATTCTAAACTAAATGCCCGCCTGCCATCGCCTGCAGGCTCAGCCAATGGCGGGCAGGCTAAACACTCTACGCTAAACGCTAATCTTTATCGTTCCAAAGATACGAAAAAAGATCAAACTTACTTCTTGTGGAAAATAAGGCCGGAAATTGTCCCGCAACTGATTTTTCCTCTGGGAGAGATGGAAAAAAGCGAAGTGCGAGCGGTGGCGCGCGAGGCGGATTTCGCCGTGGCGGACAAGAAAGACAGTCAAGAATTGTGCTTTATCCCCGATGGGGATATCGGCAATTTTCTTCTTCACTACGCCAAAAAAATGAAAAAAAACTGGACGATAACCAATGTTGCCGGTCATCTTCTTGGCGAATACCAGGGGCTGGCCTTTTTTACCATCGGGCAAAAAGCGAGGTTTGACAATCAGGTTACGGTTAACTGGATGAAAAATCACAAATCCAAAATCACAAATCACAAACAAACACCAATGACCAAAATACCAAAGGATTCAAAATCCAAAAACCTATCACCTATCACCTATCACCTATCCACTATTCCCGACATTCCTCGTCTCTACATTGTCAAAATAGATG
>CAYHEQ010000013.1:0-18211 GCA_964355795.1 uncultured Candidatus Saccharibacteria bacterium | reverse complement strand
CTGGCTCGGAGTGTGCGGCGGCAAAAGAATTGGGACAATCATATATTGGCTTTGAGATCAATCCGGATTATGTAAGATTGGCAGAAAAAATGGTAGATGCTAAAAAATTGGTTGCTAAATTATTTTAGAGCCTTGTCTATTTCTTTTTTCTTTTGTTCAAAAGCATAAGGAGCGAAAACGACAAAACCATTTGAGAATCTTTCTAATTCTTTGTTTTCTTGAAATCTTTTATATGGGAGCTTATATTCGCCATCTTTTTTCTTTGGATTTTCAAAATAATCACTACTTGGAACTTCATAGTTAATATCAACAAATTCACCGTCTATTTGTTTTTTAACTCCGCCTTTGCCACGTCTTACCTCCCAGCTAAATGATTTCTTTTTAACTTGGTAGTTTAAGATTTTCCCTTTATATCTAACTTGAAAATCAGCTCCTTGATGATCGAGTTCGCCTGACATTGCAACCGTACTCTCACCGAAAACTGATTCTGCTACATAACCGGCATGTATTTGAGTAATAATACTTGCCCAAGTACGATAAATTCTTGCGGGAAGTCCGCGATAAAAACAATTCTTGCACATCGTTATTTTTTGTCTGAAAGATTCAATTTCTGTTTTTTGAGAATTCAAATACTCTTTATAAAAATCTTCAAAAGACAAAAATTTCTTTTGATCCCAATAAACTTTGTAGAGCATATTGATGGCCTGAACTTCTTTAGGCAAATCCATCTCCACAATTTTAATAGGCCTATATCTATCACGATAGGATTTAAGGTCAACTGATTGTAAAAAATTATCGAATTTTTGTACTAACATAAATTATTTAACGAAATAGTCCAGTGACTTTTTGTAAGTCTTCGCAAATTCTTTTAGCTGAACGACATCTATTTTCCCTTGCCTCTCCTCAATTTTTGAGATAAAAGATTGGATTGTGCCCAAAAACTCCGCGGGTAGGATTCGAACCTACAACCAGCCGATTAACAGTCGGCTGCTCTACCATTGAGCTACCGCGGAATATCTTTTGTTTTTCATCTAATCATCGCTCTTAACCCTTGAAATTATAGAGGAAATCGTCTTTTGTTTCAAGTCAAAGACTTTTTTCTTTACAAAAAACATTTTTTGTGGTATGGTGTGGATAAGTAAGTAGGTCGAGATATACAAATAAAAACAAAAGGAATAACATGGCAAAAAAGACATCTGGCTTCGGTGTTTGTAGTAGTTGTGGCCATCATCATGGTGTTATTGTTCCAGCCTTAATTGTTGTCGCCGGTATCGTTCTTTTGGCTTGGGGTTTGCAATTGATAGACGCTCAAGCAGCGATAGGTTCGGCAGCGGTTTTGATCATTCTTCTCGGAGTAGCCAAACTTTCAAAAAATTTGAATTGCTAGGGTAGTTCAAAGATAAAGCACCTCCTTTTCGGAATTCCGGGAGGTGTTTTGCTTTCAATGATTTTTGTGATAAAATCGGGAGCGTATGAATCTTTTTCAGGTCGTTATTTTGGGAATAGTGGAAGGTGTCACAGAGTTTCTGCCTATTTCCTCCACTGGCCATCTCATTCTTACGGCGAAGCTTTTGCGTCTGGAGCCAACAGATTTTCTCAAAAGTTTTGAGATAATCATCCAACTAGGGGCGATTCTCGCGGTGGTATTTTTGTATTGGAGGATGATTTGGCGGAAGAGAAGTCTTGATTTGAAAGTTCTTTTGGCGTTCATTCCCACGGCAATTATTGGGTTCATTCTGTATTATTTTGTGAAGAAATATCTTTTGGGTAACGAGACGGTAGTTCTTTGGGCTTTGGCTCTCGGTGGAGCTTTCATTATTATCTTGGAGTATTTTTACAAAAACAAAACAGCGCGACAGGAAAATGTAGAAGATATCACTGGAAAACAAGCCATAATAATTGGTGTAGCGCAATCTTTGGCGATGATTCCTGGGGTTTCGCGTTCGGCGGCCACAATTTTTGGAGGGATGTTTTTGGGTATTAGCCGGAAGGCGGTAGTGGAATTCTCCTTTCTCTTGGCTATCCCAACGATGATAGCGGCGACTGGCCTTGATCTTTGGAAAAATTATCAGAGTTTCTCGTCGGATCAGACGGGGATGCTTTTGATTGGCTTTGCGGTTTCTTTCCTCATAGCTATTCTGGCAATCAAATTTCTCATTCATTTTATTCAGAAAAACACTTTTGCAATCTTTGGCTGGTACCGCATCGTTGTCGCAATTATTTTTTGGTTAATATATTACTTACGCGCCTAACCTTCCCCGCAAAGAGGTTCGACCTCAAAGGATGCCCAGCCTGCCCGCCTCTGGAGGGAGGTCGAACCTCAAAATACGCATCAACTGATAGAGAACGTCTGACATTAAACGGTAAAAGAAAAACAAGATCAAGCGCGTAAGTCCTATAATAATTAGATGATTATGGAGAGTGGCTTCCTTATTATAGACAAACCAAAAGGAGTGAGCTCTTTTTATGTTGTGGGTGTTCTGCGACGGATGACTGGTGTGAAAAAAATAGGTTATGCCGGGACCCTCGACCCATTGGCGACAGGAGTTCTGGTTTGCGCCATCGGGCGAGAGGCGACGAAAAAAATAGGAGAATTCTCTGGAGCGCCCAAGAGATATAGAGCGATGCTAGAGCTGGGAAAAGTAAGCGATACTTATGACGCGGATGGCGTTATCGCAATCGCGAAGGAAGCTTCAAGGCCAACCAAAACACGGGTGGAGAATATTTTGAAAGGTTTTTTGGGCAAGATAGAGCAAATGCCACCGGCTTTTTCGGCGAAAAAAATCGGCGGTCAGAGAGCCTATGCTCTAGCTAGGAGAGGAGAAGTAGTGGTTTTGTCCAAGTCCAAAGTTGAAATCTTTTCAATCAAAATTGTTTCCTACCAATATCCGTGGCTGGAAATAGACATTGAGTGTAGCGCGGGTACCTACATCAGGAGTATCGCGCATGATTTGGGGCATCTTTTGGAGACGGGAGCCATAGTGGTAGAGCTTCGGAGAACGGCGGTGGGAGAAATTGACATCAAAAAAGCTATTAGTTTGGAAAAATTAGATAGTAGTAGCTGGAGAAAATATTTGCTATGAATACTTTGACGATGATTGTTTTGGCCACTTTTCTAGTGGGGCTCTTGAGTCTAGTGGGGTTTGCTATTTTTTTCTTCAAAGACCGCCATTTGGAAAAAACGGTGGATTTTTTGGTGTCTCTGTCGGCCGGAGCTTTGATTGGGAGCGCTCTTTTTCATCTCATCCCAGAGAGTATCTTGTCTTTGGAAAAGATAAATGAAATTACGCTTACGAAGATTTTTGTTTTTATTCTAGTTGGCTTTAGCAGTTTTTGGATTTTGGAACAATTTCTTGGTTGGCATCATTGCCACAAATCCGATCACGGCCATGACGAAAAGAAAAAGTTTTTTGCTCCCCTAGTGCTTTTGGGAGACGGTATTCATAATTTTCTTGATGGCGTTATTATTGCGGCTTCTTTTGTAGTATCTATCCCTACTGGTATCGCCACTACCTTGGCTGTGGCTGTTCACGAGATTCCTCAAGAAATGGGGGATATTGGCGTTTTGATTTATAGTGGGATGAAGAAAAAAAAGGCTCTATTGCTCAATTTTATTACGGCTCTGACGGCAGTAGCGGGAGGCGTGATTGGCTTTTACGCTACCATCGGTCTAGAGGGAGCGCTAAAATTTCTTCTGCCGTTCGCAGCTGGTAATTTCATCTATCTGGCCACCACTGATTTGATTCCCGAAATCAAGTCCAAGCATCAAGACAACATCTTCAAATCATTTTTGCACCTTTTAGTTTTCGTTGTGGGAATACTTCTGGTATTTTTTACAAAAAATTTGGAAAAATAGATGACGAACAAAAACATCACTTTAGTTTATTAAAGCGCTACATCTGAATAAAAAACAACATTTTCTCATTGCTATATTGTTATTTAGTGCAATAATTGACATATAAAACAAAAATATAAGTAAAATTACAGCCATGGCAAAGAAAAAGAAAGCCAAGAAGAAAGTTGTGAAGAAGAAGAAAAAGGCGACCAAGAAGAAGAAAAAGAGATAGTTCTTCTCGACTTAACTAAAAAAGAGCAGATTTCCTGCTCTTTTTTAGTTTGTCTTTTTGACTGAATGAGGTATAATAAGCCTATGAAGTCATATCTCATAAGGGCGAAAAACTTTGTGTTACAAGGTGATTGGGCGCTTTATTTTTTCTATGCTTTTGTTTTTTCTACGCCCTTTTGGCGTCGGCTCGAGATAGAGACGGATTTTTCTTATTTGATGGACGTCAAGTATGTGGATTATCTCACCTATTCTCTTTATTATTTTGAGATATTTTTTCTCGTAGCCTTCATCTGGTGGCTTGGTCAAATGTTTTTACTTAAAAAAAGAATAGTATTGGGGGACAAGATGATGCTTGCCTCTCTGGCCTTAGTGCTTTTTTCTAGCATCGTTTCTCTTTGGAAGGCAGAATTTTTGGGCATTGGACTCTATTATATTTTCGTTTTGCTTTGGCTTTTTCTTATTTATCTCTTCATTATTAACAAAATAAGAACCAAAGAGTCTATGCGAGGCCTATTAGTGGCTTTGGTCGCCTCTGGTTTCTTCCAATCTTTGGTAGCTTTGGGGCAATTTCTTCGCAATGGCTATCTAGGCTTCCATTTCTTGGGAGAACAGCTGATAGACCCAGAGAAAATAGGGGTTGCCAAAATAGCCATCAACGGGGTCAACCATATTCGTTCCTATGGGACATTTTCCCATCCGAATACTCTAGCTTTTTTTCTGGTGATCACTGGCTTTGTAGCGCTCCATCTTTTTTTGGAGGCAAAGAGGAAAAGAAGCAGAACAATACTGGTGGTAGTTTTCACCGCCATAGCTGTTGCTCTTTTGCTAACATTTTCTAGAATAGGTTGGTTAACAGGATTTGGATTGTGGAGCATTTTTCTCGCGCGTTATTGGTGGAAGAACAAGCAGCAAAGCTTTCAGGAAATAACCAAGTATTTTTTTGGCGCTATAGTAGCATTGGTTCTTGCGGTTATACTGGTGGGACCCATGATAGTAAATAGAGTCAATCCTGCACTGGCCACCACTTGGGAATCTTGGGAAACGAGGAATATAGTAATAGTCAAATCGATCACTTTGGTTACTAGTCCGAGCAGTCTTTTGGAGATAAATCTGGGCAATCTTTCTCTTCATCCCTTTATTGGGGTCGGTATCGGTAATTTCATGATCAATATCATCTTTCCTTTGACTGGTTATCCTCTGTGGATGGCCGAACCAGCGCATAATACTTTTCTAATGGTTTTGGTAGAAATAGGCTTTTTGGGGCTTTTGGGATTTCTAGCTCTTTGTTTTTATATATGGAAGGTGGCCAAAGACGCGCCCTCTTTTTTACAATATTGTCTAGCGACGCTTTTTATTACTATGTTTTTTGACCATGGCTTCTGGGATGTCAGACAGGCGCAAATTCTGATGATTATCCTTTTTGGGGTAGCGGCCACTTTTAGTAGGAAATTGACTAATCTATGAAAAAAGGCATAACAATAGGTATTGATGCGAGGATTCCCAAAGAAGACAAGACAGGGATCCCGTATGTCTTACACAATATCATTCCCGAGATGATAGCTCTTGCCCCCGAAAACCAATACAAAATGTTTGGTCGAGGGTTAGATTTTGCTTTGCCTCAAGTCAAGCCTTACCATCTCAACAAGTTATTTATCAAGGGATTGACTTTCCTATGGCGTTATATTTGGTGGCCATCATCGGGATGGTTTATGGGCAAAACCGACGCTTTTCTCTATACTAATTTCTATTATTTTCCCGCTCGGACCAAGAAAAAAGTTTTGATGATTTATGATCTGGCCTATATCTTTTACCCCCAATTTGCCGAAAAGAGGAATGGTCCTCTCTTGAGACGTTTAGTGCCCAAAGCGATAAAAAAAGTGGACGCGATAGTGACTATTTCACAAAATATCAAAAAGGAGATAATAGATTATTACAAAGTTAATCCAGAGAAGGTCCACGTCATTGACCTCGGTTGTCCTGATAATGTTTATAGGGTGGAAGATCAAGCCAAAATAGTTGAAGCAAAGAAGAAATATGGTATCGGCAAAAAATATGTTTTGTTCGTGGGCACTCTCCAGCCAAGAAAAAATATAGAGGGAGCCATTAGGTCATATAGTCTTTTGGCTGAAAATTTGAAAAATGAATACGAGCTAGTGGTGGTAGGCAAGAAAGGCTGGCGTTATCAGGAAATATTCAAGTTGGCCAAGGAGTGTGGCGTGGGAAATAATGTCATTTTTACTGGGTATGTAGATGAAAACGATATTTCCGCCATCTATAGCGGAGCCACGCTTTTCTTTTTCCCAGCCTTTTATGAAGGCTTCGGTTTGCCTCTTTTGGAGGCCATGGTTTGCGCTGTGCCCATCGTTTCTTCCAATAACGCTACTTTGATGGAAGTGGGGCAAGATGCGGTGGAGTATGTCAATCCGCATAGTGTAGAAGATATGCGCAGGGGGTTGGCCCTTGTTTTGACTGACGAAAAATACGCCCAAGAGTTGGTGGAAAAAGGGTTGATCAGAAAAGATCATTATTCTTGGGAGAAGGCTGCTCAACAATTACTAGACACTTTGCAATGCTCATAGCCTTTGATTGTAGAATAATCAGGGACAAAAACCCCGCCGGCATTAGTCGGGTGACTTTGGAATTTTTGAAAAAAGTGCTGGCTTACGACAAAAAAAATAATTATATGTTGATTTTTGACAGTCTCGAGATGAAAGATTTTGTTATTTATCATATTAGGCATATCAAAAAACCTTACAAGATATTGGTTGTTCCTTTTGGCGTCTTAACGCTAGATAATCTCTTCCGTCTCCCAAAGATTTTGAATGAAAGGAGTGTAGATATTTATTATCAATCATATTATTTTGTCTCGCCTTTTTACAAAAAATACAAAACTGTCATTACCGTTCACGATCTTATCCACTTCTTTTATCCATACTTGAAGATGGGGTTTTTGCGTAGGATGTTTCATGTGGTTCGTCTAGCGCCAAGGATGATTTTTCGTCGGGTAGAAAAGATAGTGACAGTTTCGACTAATACCTCCAGAGATTTGGTCAAGATGTTCAAGGTTTCTCCCAAAAAGATAAGGATCATCCACAATGGTGTTTCCGAACATTTTCGTCCTATTGATATTAGGAAGGCGCGGGCTTTTATGAAAGAGAAATATGATATTTCTAAGCCATATATATTGTATGTCGGACGCAATGAGCCTCACAAAAATATCAAAGCTTTAATTTTGGCCTATACCAAATTGCCACCACTAATTCAAGAAAGACATCAGTTAATCTTGGCTGGCAAGGAAGATCCCAAATATAGCGAGCCGATAAGAGAATTGATCAAAAGTCATAATATAGAGAAGAGAGTTTGTTTCACGGGCTATGTTGACGAATCAGATTTGCCCTTTGTGTATAGCGGAGCCTCTGTTTTTGTTTTCCCTTCTTTTTACGAAGGTTTTGGCATCCCTGTCTTGGAAGCTATGGCTTGCGGAGCGCCTGTGGTTTGCTCCAATTCCTCTTCTCTGCCAGAAGCAGGAGGAGAAGCGGCGCTCTACGCTGATCCTTGCGACATTGGCAAATTTGCCGAACATATAGAAAATGTTTTGAGCAATCAGATGTTGCGCGAAGATTTAATCAATAAAGGCTTCAACCAGATAAAAAACTTCACTTGGTTCGGCGCTACGACCGCGTTGCTAGAATGTTTTAATGAATTAGGCCCTAAGACGTAGAATTATCCAGTGTTGCGGACACTTGATAAATGTTTCTGATTAGAGGTTCGACCTTAACGGCCAATTCTCAAGGTCGAACCTCTAATAAAAGACTTCTTAATAGCCAAAAATAATGAAAAAATTTTTGACAAAAAATTTTACAGATATTCTATTCGGCCTGCTTCTGGTAATGGTTTTTTTAATCCCATTGGAAAAACTAGGCGCGATTATTTTGGGGGGTATCAATATCCGCGCTAGTCAGATAATGGCAATTTTGGTATTAGGGGGATATTGGTGGCAATGTTTGTCTAACAGAAAAATACGAATCGCTTTTCCCTATCCTTTATCTTTTTATGCCCTATATCTCATCGCCGGATTATTGTCCCTGATCTTGGCCAAAAATATTGACAGGGGACTGACGATTTTTGTTTTTCTCGCCTTTATGATAGCCATACCTTTTGTTTTGATCAATATCATTGATGCTAAAGAAAAAGTAAGGAAACTGGTCATCATTATCTTAGCTTCGGCTATGTTGGCTTCTCTTTTTGGGCTTTTCCAGTTTTTTGGCGATATGTTTGGGCTTTCGCAGTCTGTCACCGGATTGAGTTTTCGTTATATCCAATCTGTGATGGGTTTTCCGAGAATCCAATCTACCTTCATTGAGCCACTGTATTTCGCCAATTATCTTTTCTTGCCCTTATTTCTTTCCGTTTTTCTGTTCCTCGCTTCCCAGAAGAGGAGAGCCAAAGGGGCGCTTTTCGCTTTGGTCACTTTGTTTTTTGTGGTTTCTGTTCTTACTTTTTCCAAAGGCGCTTGGTTAGTTTTAATTTTGATGGCGCCCATAGTTGTTGCTTTTAATTTCCGTCATATTTTTAATAAAAAATTCTTGCTCTATGGCACCACTTTTCTGGTGACTCTGATGCTCATTGGTGGTTTGGCGGTCTTTTTTGCCTCCTCTAGTGGCAGTTTTGATAGAATCTACCGAAAGGCTTATAATGTAATGACTGATGGCTCTTTCACGGAACGACAAGAGGCCAGCTCTGTGGCGCTGGAAGCCTACGACAGGAGTCCGTTTTTTGGTATTGGCTTGGGTAATTTTGGTCCATATTTTTCCGGCTATCCTACTTTGCCACCAGAGACGGGATGGCCAATAGCCAATAATCAATATCTGGAAGTTCTAGCGGAAACAGGTCTCTTGGGCTTTTTCTTATTCCTAGTGTTTCTTGCCTCTATTTTTTATCGCTCGGTCAGGGCTTATTTGGCCACGAAAGATGCTTTTTTCAGAACTTTGCTTATTTCTTCCACCTGCGCTTTGCTGGCCGTATTGCTCCAATATTTCACCTTTTCCACCCTATATATAATGCATGTCTGGACGCTCATCGGCTTTGTCTTATCGATCCAAGAATTATCTTTCAAAAAAGAAAAATAATTGGTAAGAAATCAGAACGTTGTTTATGTTTTAACCGACAGGGGAAAAGAGGTTCGACCTTGAAGAAGTTTGAAGCTAAGGTCGAACCTCGGATCGAGTGAAAGTATAAACAACGCTCGCAAAACTAACAAATAATATGACCGCGACTAACACTTTTCTCAAAAATAATCTTTACTGGGTTCTCTTGAGTATTTTAATACTCGCTCCTTTTGGCGCTTTCTTGCTTCAAGTTGTCAAAACTCTTTTCGCATCATCTGGGCGACCTCTTTCAGATATCGCGGTGATGGCTCTAACGGGTTGGAAGGAGCTTTTGCTGGTTTTGGGTTATGGGCTGGTCTTTTTCTGCCTTCTTTTGAACAAAAGTCGAGGCTTTAAGCTAAATTCTTTAGACAAGGCCTTGATAGTTTTAATGGTGGCGGGAGTGGTCTATGGTTATCTCGTCTCTCCGAATTGGAAGCAAATAGTTTTTGGTTTTCGATACGACTTTCTGGTTTTCCTTTTCTATTTGTTGGCGAGATTCGTCAAGATAGATTGGCTGACATTGAAAAAGATCCTCAAAATTTTAGTCTGGGCATCTGTCCCCATCTTTATTTTTGGTTTGCTCCAGACTTTCATTTTCCCCAAAGGCTTCATGGAGATTTTCGGATACAGCAATATCCCCTCGGCGACAGGCAACCCTATTCCACCCTATCATCTCATAGGGCCAAACATTGTTCGGGCGATGGGGACATTCCCGGGACCCAATAGTTTGGCTATGTACAGCGCCTTCATCTTTTTGACGACCATTTTTCTCGGCAAACAGATATTGAAAAATTGGCAGAGGTATTTTGTCGCAGGCTTATCGTTAATTACTCTCCTTGCGACCTTTTCCAGAGCGCATCTGGTTAGTTTGCTGGGTGCGTTGGCGCTAGGCTTCATATTTTTCCAATTCATTCCTTTGGCCAAGTCAAAAATCGCCAAAATCTACCCGACTATTGTCACAGTAGTTTTGTTGGCGGTGATGGCTTTTATTGTCGCGGCTACTTTTGCTCTCTCGTCTTTTTCCTTGAATAAAAATGCGGGAGCGGGAGGAGACCTGCTTATTCGTCCCGTATCTACTCAAGCGCATACTTTTTACCGAGAGAAAGCTTGGGAGGTTATTAAGACAAAACCTTGGGGTTCGGGGCTAGGAACGGCGGGGCTGGCTACTACCAATACTGGCGGAGAAGTCTTCAATCCCGAATCTTGGCCGATACAGATGGTTTATGAATTTGGTTGGTTGGGGCTACTGATGATTTTGCTGATACTCTACGTTTTTATGGTTTTCATCCTACGAGAATATCAGCAAGCCAAAGACAAAATTTTTTGGCGCTATTTTTTCACCAGTTTTCTAGCTATATTTCTTTCCGCCAATTTCTTGCCTAGCTGGTTTGAGGCGACGAGCTTAATGTGGTGGATGGTCTTTGGATTATTTATCACCAGTAACGAAATATATGAGAAAAAAAATTAAAATCGGCATTGATGCCAGGATGTACGATATTCCGATGGGTATCGGTCGCTATACTCGTGAGCTAGTAAAGGAGTTGGAAAAAATAGATACCCCTTACGAATTTTATCTTTTTTTAAACAAAAAGGGTTTTGAGATGTATCAGCCACAGAAAAAAAACTTCCACAAAGTCTTGGCCGATATCGGCCATTACAATTATTCTGAACAGATGAAGATGCCTTTCGTTTTGAGGAAGGTGAAGCTTGATTTGGTACATTTCACCCATTTTAATAAGTCTATCTTCTATCGTCGTCCTTACGTGGTGACTATTCATGATCTCACTTACACTGTGCACAAAAAGGTGAGAACGACGAAATTGTCGCCCTTAATGTATGAATACAAGCATTTGGCTTACAGTTTGGCTATTTGGGATACCATTAAGAGAGCCAAGAAAGTAATAGTGCCTACCAATGATGCAAAAAAGGATATAATGGGCATCTATCATGAGAATACCAAAAAAATCAGAGCAACTTACGAATCTTGTAGTGAAGGGTTCTCGCCTGAAAAAAAAGACGACAATTTTTTGAAAAATAATAAATGGGGCATCAAAAATCCTTACTTTTTTTGTGTTAGCAATGGTTCGCCTCACAAAAATCTGAAGAGATTGGTGGAGGCGTTTGAGATATTTTTCAAAACGCGCAAAGAGGCCAATTTGGTATTGGCGGGGAAAAATAACAAATTTTATGATGATTTGAGAATTTTCTTGAATAACAAGCCAGAGATCAAAGACGCAGTTATCCTGACTGGCGAGGTAACGGATGAGGAGCTGCAAGTCTTGCTGGCTTCTTCGTATGCTATGACCTTCGCTTCTTTGGCTGAAGGATTTGGCATACCAGTTTTGGAAGGAATGACGAGTGGCGTGCCAGTGCTAACTTCCAATGTTTCTTGTCTGCCAGAAGTAGGAGGGGAAGCGGCGCTGTATTTTGACCCCTATGATGTTGCCGATATTGCTGATAAAATGAAAGAGATTTGGGAAGACAAAAATTTAAGAAAGAAACTAGTCCAACTAGGGCTAGAGCGAGTGAAGCTTTTTTCTTGGGCCAAAATGGCCAAAGAAACAGTGGCTGTTTATGAAGAAATATTAAAAGATTTGGGCAAAATATAATAGCAATCTCTACTAAACAATTGATTGGCTAAAAATTGATCTTTTAATCTGGGAATAATGAAAAAAATTCTAGCTTACATTTTTTATAGTATCAGCAGAGTGGCCAAGATTCTCCTGCTCATTTTTTCGTTGGTATTTTTGTTGGTTATTGGGTTTTCTGTCTATTTCAACGCTCATTATCAAGACAAGGCTCTGCCCAACATCTATTTTTATGGCAATCTAGTTTCTGATATGACCAGTAGCGACATAGGCGTTCTGATCAAAGCTAAAGAAAGTTCTTTACCACAAAAGGCTACTTTATCCTATCTAGACAAGACACGCGCAGTGGATGTTGTTGATATAGGATTTGTCTGGGACAGGAAAAAAACAGAGGAAAAGATCTTAAACGTAGGCAAAGAAGAAAGTCTTTTCGGTAATTTTCTGGCGCAAGTGAAATCTTTGCTTTACAAAAACGAGCTAACCTTCAGCTACGATTTTGATGAAGACAAGGCCAGAGTGTATTTGCTAGAGATGGCCAAAGAAATAGATTTAGCGGTGATAGACAGCAAACTGACAATGGAGGGCGAGAAAGTTAAAGAATTTGCTCTGGGCAGTTTCGGACGCAAACTAAATATGGAAGTGACAACAGCTGACTTGAAAAGAATATTGGCCAAGGGCGAGAGCACCGTTGGCCTGACCATTGACGAAATCAAACCGCAGGGCAGTGAAGACTTGGCTCGTCTAGGCATCAGAGAGCTAGTGGCGGTTGGCGAAAGTAATTTCGCTGGCTCTTCGGCTAATCGTATTCACAATATCAGAACGGGTGGCCAAATGTTTGACGGTGCTCTCATCAAATCTGGAGAAACTTTTTCTTTCAATACTTTACTGGGAGAAGTATCTGCGGAAACGGGCTACAAGAAGGAATTTGTTATCAAGCAAGATAAGACAGTGCCGGAATACGGTGGCGGGCTTTGTCAAGTGAGCACGACTTTCTTTCGCGCGGCTTTGCATGCCGGCTTTCCTATTGTAGAAAGAACGCCTCATGCTTATCGGGTGACTTATTACGAACCGGCCGGAATGGACGCTACTATTTACGATATCAAGCCAGATCTAATCTTCAAAAATGATACAAAAAATAATATCTTAGTGGAAACTGGCGTAGAAGGCAACAATCTCTTCGTTTATTTCTATGGGACGAAAGATGGTCGGGAGGTGAGCCTCTCCAAGCCAGTCGTTTACAATCTGGTGCCACCAGGTGAGCCACAAGAAACAGAGACCGATACTCTAGCGCCGGGCGAGAGGAAGCAGGTAGACATCGCTCACACAGGCGCGGACGCTTATTTCACGAGAGCTATCAAATATGCCGATGGGACGAAGAAAGACGAACGGTTTGATTCTCATTATATCCCATGGAAAGCCAAGTTTTTGGTCGGCAAGGACATTAAGGAAGCTCCGGATGCTCCCGTCGACACGGCTCCAAAAAATCCTGCCACTTAGCAGGATTTTTTGGATTTACCTTTTACTTCTATTTGTTCAATTCTTCTTTGACGATTTTGCTGACGATAGAGCCATCAGCTTGACCTTTCAATTTACTGACGACAGCGCCGATGACTTTACCCATATCGGCAAGAGTGGCGCTCATTGCTGTAATCGTCTCTTGTGTTACTTTCCTAATCTCGTCTTCACCTAATTGCGCCGGTAGGAATTTTTCTATAATAGCCAGTTCAGCCTTTTCTTTGTCGGCGAGATCGGCTCGGCCACCTTGCTCAAAGGCTATGGCTGACTCTTTCCTTTTCTTGGCTTCTTTCGCCAAAACTTCTAGGATGCCATTATCATCTAATGGTTTCTGCGTTTCAATTTCTTTGTTCTTGATCGCCGCTTTGACGCCACGAAAGAGGGAGGTCTTCATCTCGTCTTTGGCCTTCATGGCGGTAATTAATTCGCTGTCAATTTGTTCTAGGATGCTCATAGTGGGTGCGATTACGCACTTGTCGCGGAATCACGCGGAACTTAACGCGGAACAACGCAGACAAATACTGTTTTAATATAAAAAGTTTTTTATTTTGTTCTCTTTGTATTTCTTTTTTCTGATAGCCGAGCTTCTGCGCTTTATTTTAGAAACTTTTTTTACTCTATGCATTTCTTCTCGGACTTGGTTCAATGTCCCTTCTTGTTGGAGGATACGATTAAAACGCCTCATCAGAGACTCAAAAGATTCGTTTTCTTTTCTTTTCAGCTGGTTCATGACAGTCACCTCCCATCAAGCGGATAAATAGTTGCGCTGGGTTATTTTAGCATAATAATCTTTATTCGGCAATCAGCTCTTCGCTTCCCCCATGAGATCGGAAACTTTTTTGTTTTGCATTTCCAGATAGTCAAACAGGGAGTCTTTTTTGAAAATACTTTTTTTATTACTGGCCACCGGTTTAGCTACCGGTAAAATAGTTTTACGGCTACGGACGAGGGGGATATTCAAAGAGACGGGCTTGTTTTCTTCTACGGAAAAATTATCACCATAGTAACCGTTGCGTAGCCTTCTTTTTTTACCAGCTATTTTGTAAGAATACGACATCACGCGAATGTAATATTCTCCTTTGGGCAACATGAAGCTGAAGCGACCCTTTTGGTCCGTGACCTTTGTTTCTAGCAGTTTATTATATTTTTTGTCAAAGATTCTCAAAACTACTCCCGGAACAGTCTGTCCAGTATCTATATTCATTACTTTGCCCCACGGATGGGATTTGGATCGCATCAGGAAAAACTTTGTTAAGATCAAAAGCAAATACAAAACCACCACTAGACCATTGAACCAATCCGTATTTACCCAATAGACAAAAAGAGCCATGATTAGCCCCAGAAATAGTAAAGGAGCGGATAGCCTTTCTAGCAAACTCTTGACTCTATCTACAAAAGAGATATTGATTTTGGTAGCGCTGGTGGGATCCAAGGGAATAGTGAAGTCCAACGCCTTTTTTTGTTTGATGTCAAAATTGCCTCCAAAGTAGAGCTTTCCGTATTTCCCATCACTGGTCAAGCCACTGACGAGCTTTGAGGGGAAAGCAAAAGAAGGCTTGGTCACAGAAAGATAATAAAGCCCTCTATCTGGCTGGAAGCTGAAGCGACCGTTCCTGTCGGTGACGGCAGTTTCCAAAATATTGTGAGATTTGGAGCTGAAAAGTCTGACGATGGCTAGATCCACTGGTTCTTTGGTGGAGCTATTGTAAATGACGCCCCAAGCGCGTCCTTTTTTACCAGCCACAAAATAATGGAGCAAAAGATTAAAAAGGTATTGCAAGAAAGGAATGATGTCTAAGAAAGAGCTGAAGACAGAAGCTATCGCGATATAGGTAATGGCCACGGCGCCAGCAGTAGCTAAGGGAGCCAAATATTTTTGAGAAATTGCGTGGGTGGTGGGATTAGCCTTCAGAGAGGCCAAGGCCTCTAAGGTATTAGTCGTTAGCGCGCCCAGAGAGGCCATTAGCCCATCAGTTTTTCCCTCCGTTGACTTGGGAGGTTCTGGGATATTAGTAGTCCCACCGACGGGAGGAGCCTCTGTGGCAACGGTGTTGCCCCCTTCACTGTCAGCATTAGTATTGTCGGTAATCGTCTCTGCGATATTTTCTTTCTCCTGTGTTGGCTCTTCTTCTACTGGATTTTCGCTCAAGGACAAGGCTTTGGCAATACTGCCGATAGCGCCGTCGTTGTCGGTGACGGTAAGGACGATATTGTAGTTACCATAATTAGAATATAAATGGGAAGTAGTGGCGCTTGTGCCGGTAGCGCCATTGCCAAAATTCCAAGCGTAAGAAGCGATAGCGCCATCGGCATCATAAGACGTGCTACCGTCAAAGGTAACGCTCTTCCCTTGCGTTGCCATAGTTATGAGCGCGTAAGGAGGCTGATTTTCTAGCGCTTGATCGACTACCGTCAGATTGATAGTGATAGCTTGGGTCAAGAGTGTTAGCGACCAGAGACTGATAGCGAGAACAGCAAAGAGGGCCAGAACGGTCTTGGTAATAGAATGCTTTTGTTTTTTATTATAAATAGTCATTTGTTTCAGCTTGTTCTTTTTTCCAAACATAAGAAAACAAAAAGATATTTCGCTTACCTCCAATGATAGCATAAATATATTTTTAGAATAGTCATTTTCTTCTGTGGATTAGAAGTAAAAAATGGCTAAAAATCCTAGCCATTGATAATTATTATGAATTTGTGTATACTGATTTTAAGTGTTGATACGCGCCTGATGTGGCTCTTATCAACCAATATCAATATATACCTAAATTATGAAAGGTGGATTATGCAACAAATATGGCTTTATGTTTTACTCGCTTTACTCGGCGGAGGAGCGATTGGCTATGGTCTTAACGCCATGGCAGTTTCCAACAAGACTAAGAACGCGCAAGATTCAGCGAAAAAGATCTTAGAAGATGCCGACAAAGCCAAGAAAGAATCTTTGCTTAACGCCAAGGATGAAGCTCTGAAAATAATATCCGAGGCCAAAGAAGAGGAGAATAAGAGGAGAGACTATTTATCGGGAATTGAACAGAAATTAAGCAAAAAAGAAGAAATGCTGGATCAGAAAAGCCAAGACATTGACCGCCAGCGTCAGGAGATAGTCAAAAAAGAAGAAGGTCTGCAAAGCACCAAAGAAGAACTGGAAAAAGAGAAGCAACAAGCGGAAGAGCAAATCGCCAAAGTTTCCAAGCTCACCAAGGAAGAGGCGCAAGCGATTCTTCTTGATAGGGTAGAAAAGGAAATGGCTCCAGAACTGGTAAAGAAAATTCGTCAAATGGAAGAAGAGGCCAAGGCGACAGCTGAAGAAAAAGCCAAAAATATTGTGGTGGGTATCATTGATCGTTACGCTTCTGAATATACCGCGGAATTCACCGTGATGTCTGTGCCGCTTCCTAATGAAGAAATGAAAGGGAGAATCATCGGCAAGGAAGGCAGGAATATTCAGGCTTTTGAAAAAGCCGCCGGGGTGGATTTGATTATTGATGATACGCCGGGCGCGGTGGTTATCTCCTCTTTTGATTCGGTTAGACGACATATTGCCAAGATGGCTTTGGAAAAATTGGTTTTTGACGGACGGATTCATCCAGCGCGCATTGAAGAAATGATTGAAAAAGCCAAGAAAGAAATCAATAATGATATCAAGGAGTCGGGAGAGAAAGCGGTGCAAGAATTGGGGCTCACCGGTATTCACCCAGACTTGATGAAGATTTTGGGCCGATTAAAATTTCGCACTAGCTATGGTCAGAACCAATTGAGTCACTCGGTAGAGGTGGCGAAAATCGCTTCCATGTTGGCAGAAGAATTGGGAGCTGACGCCACTAAGGCCAAAAAGGCCGCCCTTTTTCATGATATCGGTAAGGCCATCAGTCAAGAAGTGGGCGGATCGCATGTTGATCTCGGTAGCGATATTGTACGGAAATATGGTTTCACTGAAGATATCATCAACGCGATGGAGTCGCATCACGAAGACGTGGAACCGCAATCTATAGAGGCGGTCATTGTGCGCGCCGCTGACGCTATTTCCGCTTCACGGCCGGGGACTCGGCGCGAAAGTTTGGAAAATTATATCAAACGACTCAAGGAAATTGAAAATATCGCCAATTCTTTTGAGGGCGTAGACAAGTCTTACGCTATTCAAGCCGGTCGCGAAGTGCGCATCATAGTTAGACCAGACAATATAGATGACCTCGGAGCTATCAAGCTTTCCCACAATATCGCCGCCAAATTGGAAAAAGACTTGGTGTATCCGGGGCAGATCAAAGTTCATGTCATTCGCGAAGTGCGAGCGGTAGATTACGCTAAATAAAGAAGTGCTTGCGTATGTTTTTGAGATTTGCTATAATTGAGTTATCAAAGCTATAAAATAAAATAATAGTAATAATCTAGGAGAGGAGAAAGATGTTAAACAAAGCAGCACTTATTGACAAACTAGCCGCTTCTACGGGGTTGTCCAAGAGCGTATCTGCGGTTGCCTTCAATACGATCTTTTCTTCCATTACCAAATCTTTGGCTCAAGGAGAGGTAGTGAGCATCGCCAGTTTTGGTAAATTTGAAGTGAAAAAGAGAGCCGCTCGCGCTGGTGTAGCTCCTCGTAATCCTAAGCAAAGGATTACCATCGCCGCCGTCAAGGTAGCTCGTTTCCGAGCCGGCAAAGGTCTCAAACAAGCCGTAAGATAATCATTCTTACAACCGAAACTCCCTCATTTTAATTTGTAAATATTTTACAGACTAAAATGAGGGAGTTTTTTGTTTGGTTAAAATGTCCCCACCAAGAATCGAACTTGGATCTAGAGCTTAGGAGTCTCTTGTTCTATCCTTTGAACTATGGGGACGATATCTTAATAAAACCATCTGATACTATTCTAGCGATATAATCTTTCCTCTTTAAT
>CAYHEQ010000012.1:0-19943 GCA_964355795.1 uncultured Candidatus Saccharibacteria bacterium | reverse complement strand
TAGAATTTATTATTTCGATTTTCATATTCTACTTTTAAGACTCCTAGAAAAACTCAAAGTGTCCTTACCGATACCTCCCTCACCTTTTCCTCTCCTAATTTTTCGTTGACAGTGGACACAATTTTTCCTTGCAAAAGCTTCAGTTCTTGCGCGTTAGATGCGCCCCTGATGCCCACTTTCAGCCTCCCGGCGGAAAAGGAAAGCTGGCTTGTTGGCGTGGGACTGGGAAGAAACTTTTTTATCGCTTTTTCGGCTAAATGACAAACGAGGGTCGCTTCTGCGACCCCGCTCAAAACACTCTTTTTTTTCGTCAAACTTCCTATTTGCTCCATATGTTTTCTTGGGGCACCTTAGCTTCGCAGTGGCATAATCACATAGAGGTAGCCATCCTTACCCTCGCCCTGAATCACCCCGGGATTAATCTTGCCCCCAAACTTAACCGTGATGTTTTTTTCTAAAATATTAGGTAGGGCGTCTATAATATACTTGGCGTTAAAGGAAACCTCCATTTCTTTTCCTTTCATAGAAACCGGTATTCGGCTGGTGCTCTCGCCTATTTGCGCGCCTTGCCCCAAGATAGAGAGCATGCCCGCCCCGTCCTTACCTTTTTCTGGACGAACATTGAGCTTAATGCTGTTAGCCGATTCTCTGGCAAAAAGACTGGCTACTCGGCAAACGGCGAGAAGCTCTTCTTTGTTTAGCCCAATCTCACACTCGTAGTCGGTAGGAATTATCTGTGAATAGTTAGGATATTGTCCATCAATTAGTCTAGACAAAAGGTGCACCGAACCAAAATTAAAAAGAATTTGATTGCCATCAAAACAAATGTCTATTTTTTCCCCCGCCTCCTTCAAGAGTTTCCCGGCCTCCATTATCGCTCGAGAGGGCACAATAAAACTTTTACTGGTTTTTTCTTTACTGATGACTTTTATGGTTTTTTCGGCCAAACGATAGCTATCAGTGGCAGCAATCTTTAGGATATCTTTTTCTAGTTCAAAAAACACTCCCGAAAGCACCGGCCTGGCGTTATCTGCCGCCGCCGCAAAAGCCACCTGTGCTATCGCCAAAGACAATTCTTTTGAAGAAACAGAAAAAAGATGATTTTTAGTAATGTCGGGGATAGAAGGAAAATCTTCTACGCCCACACCCTTAATGGTGGCGTTATATTTTTCTCCCTCTATAGAAACATCAGTTTCGTTAGAGGCGACACTGACCCGCTCATCCTTAATATTAGAAATAAATTCTGTTATTAAGCGAGAGGGAACGGCCACAGCGCCATCCTGTTCTATCTTAGCCCCAATCCAATAATTCATCCCCAGCTCCAGATCGGTGGCAGAAATGCGCAGTCTTCCTTGGTCGGTGGACAAAAGAATGTTTTCTAAAATAGGCAAGGATGAGCGACTAGGAATAATCCTAGAACTATGTGAGAGCGCTTTTTGCAAATTTTCTTGAACACACGTTACTTTCATAATAACTTCTTTAAGTATTACTCTTATTCTATATTAATTTATTTAATTAGTAGCAACAGTAATAAGCTTGTGGATATGGGTGGTATGGTTTTTTTGTGGCTACCTACCTGGTTTATTTTTGTATAGGACTTGTTTAAAAGTGGTCCCAAAAAATGGTTCTTTTTGTGGTTTGTTTTGGGATAAACCCTCTTTTTTATAATGAGGAATGTTTGTGGACAGTCTTGGTGCCTTTTTCTTCACAGGCTTTTCCCCTGTTTTTCTGCTTGTTTTCCACAGCTCTTGTGGGATACTACGCTCCACGAAGACGGTCGCGAAGACCGTTTATTTCGTGTTTTACAACGTCGCTAGCCTTCATTTCTTTACCTATCTTATTGCAGGCGTGGATGATGGTGGTGTGATCTTTGCCTCCCAGCTCTTTCCCTATTCTAGGAAAAGAAAGGGCCAGCTCTTCACGCAAGAGATAGGCGCAAACCTGTCGCGGATAAACCAACTCCTTATTTCTTCTGGTCCCCAAAAGTTGCTCTATGGTAACGTCGTAAAACTCTGAAACTTTTTTCAGGAGATCCCGAGGAGAAATAGCGCGGGCCCGGTCGGAAATCATCGCGCCCCCCAAAAGTTGCTTGACTTCTTCTAGCTTAGGCTCAACACCATTAAGCTCGGCGTAAGCGACAACGCGGTGAAGCGCTCCCTCTAGCTCTCGGACATTGTTTTGTATTTGTTTGGCGATGTGGTGAATAATTTCTTCGGCGATGACGTATTTTTTCTCTGACGCTTTGTTTTTCAAAATAGCCACCCTCGTTTCTAGATCAGGGGGGTTGATATCGGCGATCATGCCCCACTCTAGCCGAGAAATCAAACGGTCTTCTAGTGCGGCGATGGCCTTGGGTGGTCGATCGGAGGTAATAACAATTTGTTTATCCTTGCCGTGTAGGGCGTTAAAGGTGTGAAAGAATTCTTCTTGGGTGGATTCTTTACCGGACAAAAACTGGATGTCGTCCACCATCAAGATGTCGGCGTTGCGATAACTATCTTTGAACTTTTCTCCCTTCCCCTTTCTAATTAAAGAGATGAACTCGTTGGTGAATCTTTCACAGGTGGTGTAGACGATCTTTTTCTTCTTGTCTTTTTTGGCTATTTCGTTGCCGATAGCGTGAACGAGATGGGTTTTGCCGAGCCCTACGCCACCGTAAATAAAAAGAGGATTGTAGGTGGTGCCGGGATTTTTGGAAATCGCCATCGCCGCCGCGTGAGCCAGCCTGTTGGATTCGCCAATAACAAAATTGTCAAAAGTGTAGCGAGGGTTAATCCCGTCTCCTTTGCCGGTCTCTTCCTTGGTGTCGGCAGAGAGATAGGGGGCGCTCGAGAAATCTTCTGCGCCACTCTCGCTCTGTCTTGGCGAGATACCTGCTTCCCTAGAAGCTTTGGAGCAAACAAGATATTCTACAACAGTAACGCCGGGAATTCTCTTGGCCACCACCTCCACGATTTTGGGGTGATACTTTTTTTCTAACCATTCTTTGGTAAAAGAATTCGGCGTGCCCACCACGACGCGCTCCCCCTCGGCGCTAATAATAGAGGTGTCCTTGAACCAAGTAGTGAAATTTGCCTTGGACAGCAAAACCTCTAGTTCTCCCAAACAGGTTGCCCACAGTTGTTCAGTATTCATGGTTGCCCTCTTGCTAATATTTTTGTTTATAAATTTTACTATCATCAACACCTATTATCATGCTAACAAAGTTATTCACAGCTGACAATAGGGCATGCACAACCTGTTGACAAGTTGTCGGTCAATGGTTAAACTTAATAAGGTCGCTTATCTTATTATTTTCTTTTGCATTATGAAAAAAGGTACCACCGTTATGAAAAAGAAGTCTCGAGCCACCGTCCACGGGTTTCGAGCCAGAATGAAAACCAAAAATGGGCGCAACATCCTTTCTCGCCGTCGTCGCAAGGGTCGTCAGAGCCTCTCTGTTAGTGATCGCTAAAAATGATTTCTCTAAAAAAAGACAAAGACTTCAACCTGGTTTTTCGTAAAGGAAGGGGGCTAAAGGGACATTTTTTGTCCCTCCGTTTCATTTTGGCGCCAGACGGTGAAAACAGAATGGGTATTATTATCAGCACGGCCGTGTCCAAAAAGGCGGTGATAAGAAACAGACTCAAAAGGCAGCTTCGAGAAATATTAAAAGCGACCGTCAAGCAGATGACCAATAAATCTTGGCTAGTGGTGGTTGTTTTTCCTAGCGCCCCGAGCGTTTCTGGTGAGGAATTAAAAAAAGAACTCCTTTCTTTATGCGCAAAAGCGGGTATTATATTATAGAAGGGGTCGTCAAAGACCCTTTTCGGTGGCCAAGTCTTTTGGTGGCGGGGCTAATAATTCTTTATCAAAAAACTTTGTCTCCTGACCATGGTCCGCTGAAGAAATTGTTCCCCCACGGCTATTGTCGTTTTTCTCCCAGCTGTTCGGAATATGGGAAAAGAGCTTTTATAAAATACGGACTTTTTAAGGGGCTGTGGCTTTCTGTTTGGAGGGTCTTGCGTTGTAATCCCTTTAATAAAGGAGGAATAGACGAGCCGGAATAGGCCTAACGAATTTGTGCGAATAAACGACTGCTTCAAATAATAAATTTGTATCATTCGTAGATTCGCATGTATTCGTAAATTTGCATCGCGATTATGCAATTTCTTTGGGACGAGATTCTCTACAAACCGCTTCTGAACCTTTTGATTTTTCTTTACAATGCTTTGCCGGGGCATGATTTTGGCGTGGCTATTATAGTCTTAACTATTTTGGTCCGCATGGTTATCCTCCCTTTTGGTCTCAAGGCCTCTCGTTCGCAAAGAAAAATGAAAGCCATCGCTCCCGAACTCAACAAGCTCAAGGAGCGCTACAAAGGCGACCAACAGGCTCTAGCCAAGGCGCAAATGGAGATGTATCGGCAATACGGAGTCAACCCGATGTCCAGCTGTCTGCCAATAATTATTCAGTTGCCTTTGATTTGGGCGCTTTATCTGGTTTTGCGCGAGGGACTCTCCAGTATCAATCCAGACCATCTTTATTCCTTCATCAATTTTTCTGCAGACGCAAAGATTAACACTTCCTTCTTTGGCATAGTGGATTTGGCCAAACAGGACAGGTATATCCTTCCCGCCCTGGCTGGCGTGACGCAGTATATTTTGACAGTGATGACGACACCCGTTCCGAAAGAAGGGAGCTTTCAGGAAAAAATGATTGCTCGGCAGATGACTATTATTTTTCCCATTATGACGATCTTTATCGCCGCCGGTTTCCCGGCTGGCCTTTCTATCTATTGGGTAGCCACCACGCTTTTTGGTATTGGCCAACAGCTTTGGGTGAATATGGAAAAGACCAAGGATATGACAGTTAGAATCAAAAAAATAGACGGCCACGAAGCTTTGGTGGTGGATGAAGAAACACAGATAGAGATTAAAGACAAAGATGAAGGAGAAAAAAAGTAGAGCCAAAAAATCCTGCCAAGATTGTGGCCCAGTTTTTGTTCCTCATTATCAACACTGGGTAGAAGATTTGGAGAGGGTTTTTTCGCCCTTTCGTTTTTTTTATATCCCAGCGAAGACCCATTATTTTCTCGGCGGACAAGTGGACAAAATATTCTTCATGTTTGGGTTGGCGCGTTTGTCAAAAGACATTTACCACCGAGAAGCGCCTTTGCGAACAACGGTTTTTATGAGGGAGGCGGAGAAAGAAGGGTGGGGGTTCTTGGCGGTGAAAACCAAAAGAGGGTTCAACAATCATTTTTATATGATGAAAGACGGCAAGAAATTTGCCTTTGAGGGCTTGCCGAGAGCCGAATTTTTGCACAAAAAAAAGACGACGAAAATAGACGACAAGATATTCGTGAAGAAGTTTCTAGAAAAAGAAGGCCTTCCTGTCGCGAAAGGAAAAGCCTTTGCTTGGTGGCAGAAGAAAAAGGCGTTGCGGTGGGCGGAAGAGAACGATATTTTCCCGGCGGTAGTCAAGCCTCGCTTTGGCTCAATGAGCCAGCACGTCACGATGAATATTGAAAACAAGGAAGATCTTGAGGGGGCGATAAGCAAGGCGAACACTTACGCCCCGTTTTTTATTGTAGAAAAACATATTGCTCATCGGGCGGTGTATCGCGCTACGGTGGTGGATGGCGAATTCGTGGCTTGCACGAGGAGGATCCCCGCGTATGTGGTGGGAGACGGACAAAAAACGGTCAGAGCATTGGTGGAAGAAAAAAACCAAGATCCCAAAAGAGGCCTTTCTGGACAGCTGGACTTCACCTATTACCATTTAATTTTGGACGAAACGAGCGAGAGAATATTAAAAGAACAAGACCTCTCATTAGACGCGATACCAAAAGCGGGACGAGAAGTTTTCACGCAAGAAAAAGTTATTTTAGATTTAGGCGCTGACGTAGAAGGCGTAACCAGCAAGACGCATCCAGATAATCTCGCTCTTTTTCGGCAAGTAGCGAAAATAGCCGGGGCTTTCTTGGTGGGGATAGATTTCTTGGCGCAAGATATCGCTCAATCGTGGCGAGAACAAGAATGCGCTATTATAGAATTAAATTCTCTGCCCTATATTGATGCCCATCATCACCCGTCTATTGGCGCGCCGACAAATATCTCACGGGCCATCGTTGAGGCGATGGGGAAATACTATAAATAGCGCAGAATGGTAATTGACGGTAACTCGCAGTAATTCATGGTAACTTGTTGTCGAAGTTACGATCAATTACGCCAGAAGGGCAAGTTACTATAAGTTACTTAATTACCGATACTTCTCCTTGAATAATTCCGTTTGATATGCTAAAATATCACTTGTCTTATAAAAACTCTAAACAAGGACCCACATGCCCAATCTCAAAGCTTCCATAAAGGACGTCAGGAAAACGAAGAAAAGAACCGCCAAAAATGCGGGTCTCAAGCGTGAAATCAAAGCTACCGCCAAGAAATTACAGGCGGCTATTAAGGAAAAAGACGAGAAAAAGGTCAAAGAACTTTTGGCCAAGGCCCACAAAGCCATAGATAAGGCAACCAAGGCTGGTGTTTTTCACCAGAACAAAGCCGCTCGCAAGAAATCTCAAATCGCCAAACTCGTGCGTTAGACTTTTATTTTGTTTTCATTCAAAAAAGACCCGATCGGGTCTTTTTTGAATGAAAGATTTTTAGATGCTCACATCAATTGTCAGGCCGAGCCTATCGGCAACGAAATTTTTTATGGACAGCGCCGCGATGGCAATGACAATACCGACAATCGCGTAAATAATCGTGTTCTTGGCTTGAGTCACTTTTTCTTGATTTCCCGCCGACATAATATAGGTTAGCCCGCCGACGATCAAATAGACAACGGCAATAAGACCGATTACTCCAACAAAAACATTTATGGCGCTAGTTACTATCGTGCTCACGGTGGGATTACCGGTAATGCCGGTGCCAGCGAAGGGATCGGTGGGGTTGTTTGTCCCAGGTGTTGGTATTGGTGTTGTAAGCGCCATGGCAGAACCAGCGGTCAAAAGAACAGTCAGGGCTAAAGAAGCTTTGGCAATAAGATTTTTCATAAGAATTCTCCTTTTGTTTTTATTATTAAGAACCGGAGCTTTTAAGTTTGTTTTTTTGCGCAGAATGATGCGGAACATTTAGCACCAAATAACTTTGATTTTTATTTTCGCGAAACATTTTAAGGGACACCCTTTGGTGTTGGTTTTTATTATAACACACTCTTTCTGTTAGTCTAGCAAGATGTTGTGGATAAGTCGCGAGAGATTATGGTATCGGAGTGGGGCCAAATGCGCCAGTCGGCAAAGGATTGGGCGCTACTGGTGGCGCTACAGAATTGAGCTGGTTGATGATCTGTCCCGCCCCCGTATTGATGAATTCGTTCGTCAGAGTATTGTATTCTATCTTGGCTTGATAGTAGGCGATGATAGAATAAACGGCCGTCGCCAAGATTAGTCCCACGATAGCCGACTCCAAACTTTTTTTAGCCGCTGTTTGATTTTTTTCATCGCCGGCGGACAACATATATTTAATCCCCGCCAACAAAATGAAAATAGCGCCGACGATAAGGGCAAAGTCGTAGAGGAAGCTAGCCACGCAATTGCTTAATTCTTTTAGAAGGTTAATGGCCGTGGTGGGACTAGTAACAAATCCAGAGCTAATAGTTTTTAACGTGGTGAAAGGATTACATCCGGCGACATAGTAATCAGCGACATTGACATTCTCGGCCGCGAAAACAGGCTGTTGTGGCGCGAAAACAAAAACCCCCAAGAGGAGAGCAGAAAGCAAAATTGTAAGCGATAGTTTCTTGCGCATAAGCTTATAATCTTAAGACCTCTCAAAACAATGATTGGAAAAAGGTGTAGGCCAAGGCGACTACCAACATGCCGATAGCCGCTCTGACCACGATGTCTTTGGCGGTAGTAATCTTCTTGGGATCGCCACCAGAAGCCATATACATATACGCGCCGATCAATCCGGCGATTACAGAAGCGGTTAAGGTCACCCAAGAAAGAGTGATATAAAGATAATTAATTAAGGTGGTTAGCTGTATGCCTTTTTCTTCTTCGGCGGTAGTGGGTAGAGCGCTATCTGGAGCGGCTTGAGAGCTTCCTGGAGATAGCAAAAAAACTACCAGTATGGCAGCGAAGATTAAAAGAGGCCAGTATTTAATCCATTTTTTTATTGTCATAGCGATCCATGGTTGTTCGTGAAATTCGTTTTTAGATTCGCGTCGTTAGTGCTCTCAAGAGCACTTTTTCTTTAACATATCGTTGGCTTGTCTAGCGGCGCTATCTATAGCCTGTTGCGCGGACTGGCCGTAATCGGTAACATTTTTAATCATATCCAAGATAATGCTGTCAAAGTCATCACTATTGCATTTATAGACCGATTGCGCCTCTTTGTTTTGCTTGGTGAAAACGGCCAGCCCCGAGGTGCTGTTGGTGTTGGTTTCTTTGGGCGTAGCCCTACCAGTAGCGGAGCTATATTGGTCAAGCAGGCCGAAGCCTTGACCCTCCATATCGGACAGGAAGGTCAAAAATTTCCAAGCGGCAAGACTACTCTTGGAATTATGAGAGACCGCCCACCCCCAGTAATTAGCGAAAGTAACGTTGTCTAAAGAACCTTTGATTTGAGGCATAGGCGCGATGCCATAATTGAGACTGGGATTAATTCTCTCAATGGTGGGCAAAGCGTAGGAATAAGTAATGAGCATAGCTGTCTGGCCATTAGCAAAAGCGGTAATACTCTCGGCCATATTTTTACTCCAACTATAATTAGATTTGTTGGGATTGGCAAAAGAAGTATAGAAGCTCAAAGACTCTGTCCCGGGATAGACGGGCACACCATCAGGCCCGGGTACCGATTGATTGAAGGTAAAAGATTTGTTGTCGCTAGCAACCATAGGCGTTTTCTTCTGGAGCATTATGGCCAGCAAGATGTCGCTAGCTCTATTGATATTGCCCGCTGTCCCCGCGCTGATTCCTGCCACCTCTATCTTGGTAGGGTCGCCGGGAGCCGTCTTGGTCAAGACCTTGGCGTAGGATACGATGTCGTCCCATGTTACCGGAGCTTGGTAGAGCTGTTGCTTGCTAAAAAGCGTTTTGTTGTAGACTAGCGCTAGGTCGTCCACATAAAAAGGAATCCCGTATATTTTGTTTTCAAAAACGAAATCATCATAAACAGTGGGGACAAAGGCCTCCTTATATTGTTCAGTGTCCAAGAGATTTTTCGGAGCGGGAGTGAGCTTGCCTTTGTGCTTGGGCAACCAATCATTGTGCATCGCAAAAATGTCTGGTCCGCCGCCCGTGGCTATCTGGTCTACCAAGGAAGCTTCGTAATCAGCGTATTGTTTTTTGGTATAAGTAACCTTGATGGTGGGATTTTTTTCTTGGAATTTGTCTATCAAGGGCTTCAAGACGGCGCTGTCATCATAAACCCCCCACATCGTCAATTCTGTCTTGCCGTCTGGCCCGATATTTTGACACTCCTCTCGGGTATCATTTTCTACGCAAGCCCCGCCATCACCAGTTTGGGGGTTAGTTTTTTTACCACCTAGAGCAATAGCGATGATTATTACGATAACAAAAACCAAAACTCCCGCTCCGATGAGCAGATTCTTTTTGTTTAGCAATCCCGGTGGAAGATTGGCAAAGGAAGGAAGTTGCATTAGTCTGGTTACCTTATTCTGTTTTTATTTTCAAAGCGCGACTTTTACCTTTGTGAGACTTAGGCACACGAATCGTTAGGACACCATCTTTTAAGGTGGCCTCGGCTTTTTCAGAAACAACTTGAGCAGGCAAGGCTTGTGAACGGGAAAAAGAACCCCAATAGCATTCGTGGAGGAAGAAATTATCCTTTCTTTCTTCTACTTCTCTTTCTCTTTTCCCCTTGATAGAGACGGCGTCATCAGTCACGACCACTTCTATATCGTCTTTTCTCACTCCAGCAATAGGAGCCTTGATCACCACTTCGTTATCAGTCTGATACATATCCAAAGACAGCTGTCCCTCCATGAAGTCGTCGTCGCTCCAATCGTCGCTAGCCACTAAATGAGTGTTGCGATCGGAGAGAACATCGTCTTCGTCAGAGAAAAATTTTTCTATTTCACTTCTAGACATTTTACCCTCCATGGTAGCGGATCTACGCGGAAAATTTTATTTGTATTTTATATGTAGATTATAGATTATTCTTTCCCTTGCCGTAAAGGACATTTTTATTATAATAAGATTATAATTTTAAGGCCACTTTTTGCTTTTATTGCGATAATCGTTATTATTTTGTTGATACTTATTCGTTTGACTTTTTGGCGCAAAAAAATGACAATGAGGGGGAGGATTTAGGATTTAGGATTACTTATGTTGCGGAAAATAGTTTCGGCTATAATTTTTTTAAGCTTGACCCTCTCTTTGTTGCCAGAGAGTGCTTTGGCTTTTACTCCAGAAGTCTTCAAAAAGGAAGTGAAGGAAAGTTTCCTTGCGCAAAATACAGAATACACTTCCAGAACATACGCTACCGATTTTTCTTTCCGCGCTATCCTGCCTCGCTGGTCGGAAAATTTGAACGGCGCAGAGATTTTCGTCGGTTTTGGCGAGACGGAGGAAAAATTAAAATGGATAGAAGCCCAGTTTTCAGACGCTGGCTTTGGTGGCAAAGACGGTTGGCGGTTCGGCGATATTATCCCGATTGGGGGAGCGAAATTTTTCCAATACAAAATTATTTTTTCTCCAAAAGATTTAGGTAAAAAAGCGGAATTTTTCTTTGACCTTTATGATGTTTATGGTTCGGGGATTCCCGTGGCAAAAATATCGGCTGATGGAGCGGGACTAGGACCCAATATTATTTCTCGGAAAAGCTGGGAAGCCAACGAAGGCTATATGAAATGGGCGCCAGAATACGCGGAGGTGAAGGCGATCGTTATTCACCACACGGCTGGTGAGCAAGCGGCTACCACGACAGACCAAGCAGCTGCGATGCGGAATCTCTATTATGGGCATGCCGTCAGTTTCGGTTGGGGCGACATCGGCTACAATTATGTAGTAGATGCGAATGGCGCTATCTACGAGGGGAGGGCGGGAGGCAACTCGGCGGTGGCCGGACACGCTCTGGGCTACAACTACGGCACTATTGGCATTTCGGTTATTGGCGATTACACGACGCGCGTTCCTTCTGCCGATCAGACCAAGGCCATAGAAGATTTGGTTGCCTATCTGGCCTACAAGAACAATCTTGATATCGGCAATAAAGTTTTTTTGAAAGACAAAACTATCAATGTTGTCTCGGGGCATAGGGATCTGAACCCCACCGCTTGTCCCGGAGAAAATATCTATATTCGGATGGATGAGATCAGGATGGGGGTGGCGGAGAAATTAAAAAACTATCCGGCCAAAAATTATAGTGCGCAAGTCTCCTCTGTTTCGCAAGCGATAAGCCTCTCTGGCGGAGAGACGAGAAAAGTATCTGTTAGCGTAAAAAACAATAGCAATACCGCTCTGCTTTCTGCTGGTAGCCAAACGTTGGCCTTAAAATCCGACACAGCCAAACTCTCATCAAAATTAGTTAATTTCGGCCGAAGTATTGAAGCGGGCGAGACAAAAAATGTGGAGGTGGAATTGACCGCGCCTTTTACCAACGAAGTCGTCACCACCAACTTTTCTCTCACAGCGGGCGGGATTGACCTTCCCGGAACGAATTTTTCTGTAACCGCCACTATTGCTACCCCACGGTACAAAGCCAAAATCTCCGCCAAAAGCCCTGATCAAACTATCCGACCGAGCGCGCAAGGAACATTTTGGGTGGAGGTAAAAAATATGGGCGCCGATACTTGGGACGGGGGCGAAGGGATGAGCCTGACGGTTCGCGGTGGCAAAGAGAGCGATTGGTACACGGCCGGCGATTGGGAAACTAAAAGTGTGGTGAAAAAAATTAGTACTGCCGGTATTGCTTCAGGTGGGACGACCAGAGTTTCTTTCGTGGCGACTTCGCCGGCCATTGCAGGGCAATATCGAGAAAGCTTCTTGATTTCTTCGACCAAGGAAGGATTGGTTGGTGGCGCGGATCTGGAGGCAAACTTCGTCTTAACTTCCGGAGAAAACGGAACGGCGCCCGAGCCGAAGGTAGTGAGCAAAAAACCGAGCGACTATTCCTTTACTATTTCTTCGCAAAGCGATCAGAAAATAACGATGCTACCGAACGAAACGCGCCAGCTTTTCGTGGAGCTGAAAAATACGGGACAAGCCACTTGGTATGGCGACACGGTCAAGCTGGGTACGATGGGAGCGCAGGATCGGGCGAGCAGTTTTGCCAATAGCGCTTGGGTCGGCCAAAACAGAATAGAAACCGGCCAATACAAGATAGCGCCAGGAGGGATTGCTCGTTACGGCTTTTCCGTTACGGCTCCAGCCAAAACCGGTAATTACAAAGAACAATTTGCCTTGGTTGTTGAAGGAGTGGCGTGGATAGCTACCCCAATTATTTTTTGGGAAATAACGGTGGCGCCACCGACCTATACGGCCGATATTGTAGAGCAAAGTCCTTATGTGACAACTCTTCGTGGTGGCGCAGCTTCGCTCTCCATCAAATTCAAAAACACTGGCAATATCACTTGGGACAAAAAAATTGTTCATCTAGGCGCCACTATTCCAGACGACAGAAAGAGTGTTTTGGCTTCTTCGTGGCTGGCTCCTAATCGGGTAGAATTTGCCGAAAGCCCGGTGGCTCCTGGTAGTGTGGCGACTTTTAATTTGCCGCTGAATACCAATGTTTCCGAAGCCATTTACAAAGAATATTTTGAGCTAGTGGCTGATGGGATTGCCTGGTTTCCGAGGAAGGGTATTTATTGGAATATTAATATTGCCAAACCCTTTGATGATTTTCAGTATATCGGACAAAGTCCAGCAGTTATTTTGCAATCTGGAGACAAAGCAACACTATGGATTGACTTGAAAAATACGGGAACTTCTACTTGGAAAAAATCGTCCTCTGATCCAATGAGGTTGGGGACAAAAAATCCGCAAGATAGAATCAGTAGTTTCACTGGCGCTAACAGGGTCCCTATGGACCAAAACGAAGTGGCGCCACAAGCTACGGCGCGATTTACTTTTGAAATTACCGCGCCGGCAAAAGCGGGAGTCTACAAAGAATATTTTGCGCCAGTCCATGATGGTGTTGGTTGGCTTCGCGATATAGGCATTTATTGGCAGATTACAGTTAACGCGAACAACAGCATCGTTCCTCCGAGCAGTGATGACGCGAAAAAAATAAAAGTTTCGGCTAATGGCGATTTTTATGTAACAGATGGTAATAATAAAAAAGTCGCCGACGCTCTCTCCGGCGCGGTAGGCGAGACTTATTGGCAAAACGGCGCTTATTATTTGAATATCAACGGCCAAAATTTTACCACTACCACTTTCTACAAATTTGTGCCGACGACAGAAGCCACGATAATGGAAATTAAATCATACAATGATCGGCCGGCCTGGAATACGAGCCTCAATGACAATACTTACCAAGGCACTATTGAAATTCGTTATTCTACGGCGAATAAAAAACTTTGGGCGATCAACGAATTGCCGATAGAAGAATACCTGAAGGGCGTTTCTGAACCTTTGGATACTTTCGCGCCTGAATATCTGAAGGTGGCCACCACCATTGAGCGGAGCTATGTTTATTATCATCTCTCTCGCGGGGGGCGACACCCGGCCGACTTTTTGACTTTGAAAAACAGTCGTCTAGGCAATGGCGATGATCAGATTTACGCGGGCTACGGTTTTACCAAAAGAGCGCCCAACACATCTCTGGCGGTGGACGCGACTAAGGGCGAGATCGTGGCCTACAACGGCAATTCAGTGGTAACGCCATATTTCTCTCAAAGCGATGGGCGGACTCGTTCGGCTTCGGAAGTTTGGGGCTGGACGCAGGCCAATTTCCCTTGGTTGGTCGGCCGTGACGACCCGTATTCTAGCGGTTTGCCCTTGCTTGGTCATGGAGTGGGTCTCTCTGCCCGTGGTGCCCGTGGCATGGTTTCTGCTGGCAAAAACTATAAAGAAGTTTTGAATTATTTTTACACCGACACGACAACGAAAATACTGGACACGAGCAAGATGAATGTGAGGATTGGAATTTACTATATTTCTCTATGATAAGCGCTATTTTAAATGTTCTTTTCCCTCGTATCTGTTTCGGTTGTGGTAGCGAGGGGACATATATTTGCGGGGAGTGTTTGCGGAAGATAAATTTGGTGCCGTTTTCTTTTTGTCCTAATTGTAAAGCGCTCACCCATCGGGGTGAATTTTGTTTTGTCTGCGCGAAAGATTTCGAATTAGACGGGCTGATTGTTTGCGCCAAATATGAGGACGGGGTGTTGAAAGAGGCGATTCACGAATTCAAATATGACAGAGTTTTTGATATCGGGAAGATTTTGGGCTTGCTTCTAGTGGAGAAATTGAAGCTAGAATATGTCGGAGGCTGTTTGATTATTCCAATTCCTCTCTCAAAAAATCGCTTAGCCAGCCGAGGTTTTAATCAGGCAGAAATTTTGGCCAAAGTTGTTTCTGAACAAGTGGGGTTGCCCTTAATCAGCAATACTTTGGATCGAACAAAAAACAAAAAGCCCCAAGCGGAGCTGTCCCGTGAAAAACGAATAAAAAATCTGGAAGGTTGCTTTCGCTGGTCTGGGGGAGATTTAAGTGGCGCCAAGATTCTCTTAATTGACGATGTGGCCACCACCGGCGCCACCATAAACGAATGCGCCAAAGTTTTGAAAAATAATGGCGCAGGAGAGGTGTGGGGGCTGGTCTTGGCGCATGGATGAGGGCTAAAAAATTAAGAAAATAAAAAAGTAAAAATTTATTGCTGGTAGTCCTATTTTTACATCACTATTATTTTCCAATACATCCCATAGTTCTCCATCCATGTCACATATTCGGCGACGGGACGGAAGTATTCATAATAGACACCGACGGTATTGGGGGCTCTGATAACAAAAGAAAAAGTAGCGGTATTGCCACTAACGACTGTTTTGTCGCTCATTTTCACGCGATTTCCCGAGAGCCAGCCGGAATTGGCTATCCCGTAATAGAAAGGGCTGTTTCTGTCCAAGGGGGCCGAAGTGCCTAGCTTCACCGTATTATTATCCCATGTTTGCGAACCGGTGTTTTTGTATTGTACCCACATATTTTTGGTATCGCCCCGCGACATGATAACGTAAGGACTTTGTGAAACATAGCCAGCGTGGTAGGACGGCGCGGGAACATTGATGGTCCAGTAAATGCCGATATTGGCAAACCAAGTGATATTTTCGGCCACCAAAGCAAAATATTCTTTGTAGACCTTTGGGATATTGGGGGCGGTGACGGTGAATTCAAAGTGTCCAATATCTCCCGGGGCGATGGTGGCTTCCTTTAGCGCGATGCGGTTGCCAGTTAGCCAAGAATTATCGGCAAAAAGACTATTTCTGTCCAGAACTCTCGCTGTGCCCAGGCGGACAGTTTCTTTAGTCCAAATGGCGCGACCGGTATTCCTCATGGCAAGAACGAGAGTAGCTTTTTGGCTGGAGGCAATGGTCGGATAGGGACTTTGTTCCACGAACGAGGCGGAGTAGTCTGCTGAACCGAAAGATAGATTAGGCGGAGCGAGGGGACTGCTTGAGGGCGTGAAGGTAGCGAGAGTTTTGTTGCCAGAAGTGTCGTAGGCTTCTATTATTACTTGATCATCGGGGATAGAAAAAAGAGGCAAAGAAAGATTGATATTGGCAGAAGCGGTCGGAGTGTTTTGCATAGTTTGCCAAGGGCCAGAGGCGCTCAAGGCGTAACGGACGGACCGCACATTGCTGGTGGTCACATCAGGGAGAGAAGTAGAGTTTACCTTGTCATCAGCGACAGTTCCTTTGAGATAAAATAGGCCATCGGTGCCCCGATAAGAAGAGAGACTCAAGAGCGGTGAGACTTTGTCATAGTCTATGGCTGACAAGATATCCAACTGACCATAGCCATAATCTGCGTCCCACGTCTCGGTCATATTAAGCGATCTCTTGGCAGAAAGAGCCAGTCTTTTTTTTAATTGCGCGGGGGTGAGAGTCGGGTCATTAGACAAAAGTAAGGCGACAGCTCCCGCTACTTGCGGAGTGGCAAAAGAAGTGCCTCGGTTGAAGCCGTAGTCGGTATGCGCAGAGACTTCCGACCAATAGGCGGATAGAATAGAAGTTCCCGGCGCGGAGAGAGTAATGCCGTTCCCAGAATTAGAAAAGCTGGCGTGAGCGCCTTCTGTTGTCAAGGCGCCGACCCCAACGGCTAGAGGGTTTCTGGCGGGGCTATCCACAACAGCCACGCCTTTATTGCCGGTAGCGGCGATAATTAGCGCGCCTTTTTTGTAGGCGTAGGCCACAGCGTCGTCCAGGGCCTGGCTTCCTTCTGGCAGGCCGAGGCTCAAATTGATAATTTTGGCGCCTCGATCGGCGGCGTAAACGATCGCTTGAGAAATATCGGAGATGTAGCCTTCGCCAGTGGACATCATCGCTTTCAAGGCCATTATTTTTACTTTAGCAACACCGGCCATGCCGAGACTGTTGTCAGCGGTCGCGCCAATAATGCCAGCAACCGCTGTGCCATGCGAGTGATCATCCATCGGATCGTAGTCTTCGTTGACGAAGTCATAACCAATGTAGCCAGAGGTATCGCGCCAAAAGATATTTTTCAAATCTTCGTGGAGGTAGTCCACTCCCGTATCAATGACGGCCACAATGATGGATCCGTCCCCCCTAGTTTTGTCCCAGGCCGAGGAGGCCTTGATGGTATTGAGATAATCTTGTTTGGGAAAAAGTGGGTCGTTGGGAAGGTAAGAAAGTTTCGCTAGGCGGTCCTCTTCAATGAAGTTCAGCGCCGAATTATTACTCAACGCGGTCAGGCGATCTTGGTTGGTTTTTATTTTGTAGGCGCCAATAGCTGGGGCCTTTTCTACGATAGTGATACCGAGATTTTTCAGAATATTTTCGGCGGTGTCGGGATCCTTCATGCCCACTAAAAAAACAGCGGAATTAGGCTCGGCCGCTAGTATTTTTTCTGGCACGAAAATACCGATGATTAAAAAAAGAGTCAGAAAAAAACAAAAAATTTTTTGCCAAGATTTTTTATAATTCAAAGCTATCGCCCTCCTTGGGAATAGTCGTTTCCAATTTGAATGTTTCATTAATTTTCTGCGCCAAGGTTTGCGAAGCTATCGGCTCGCCGTGGGTGATGAAAACTTTTTGTGGCCGGTGATGAGTATCGGACATGCTGTCTATCCAATCCATGATTTGTGTTTGGTCAGCGTGGGCGCTATACCCCTCTATCGCCCTAATCTCGGCATTGACCGTGACTTCTTCGCCCATAATGTAGAGCCTTTTTTCGCCGTCTTTTATTTTTCTTCCTAGTGTGCCACGGACTTGGTAGCCAACGAAGAGCATAATAGTATTGGGATCGGCCAAGTAATTCCTCTCATGAAAGAGGATTCTCCCGCCGGTGGACATACCGGAACCGGCCATGATAGCTTTGGGCGGAGGGACATTCAGAATCTTTTTTGATTCTTCTCCGGTCATCGTAAATTTCAGTTTGGGGAAATTGAAGATGTCATGACCCGTGGCGATGATGTCTTTGGTCTCGGGATTGAAATATTCTTCGTAATGCCTATAAATCTCGGTGGCCTTGATAGCCAAGGGGCTGTCCACATAAAAAGCTATTTCTGGGATACGGTCGTGCTCGGCTAGTTTATTGATTTCGTAAAGCAATTCTTGCGTTCTCTCCATAGCAAAAGCGGGGATCAAGAGGACGCCGCGTCTGGCGTGGGTATCTTCAATAGCGCGCTCCAAGGCCAATCTCCTCTCGTCTCTTTTCTCGTGTATTCTATCGCCGTAGGTGGATTCGGTGACGATATAGTCGGCTAGATGAGGCGATTCGGTGCGATTGATGATAGGTGTGGGTGGGTTGCCGAGGTCGCCGGAAAAAACTATTTTCTTGCCATCAGCGACAATTCTCACAATGGCTGATCCCAAGATGTGGCCAGCATCAAAGAATTCAATAGTTACTTCGCCAAAAGAGATTATCTCGTGATAATCGTATCCTTTCCACAGGGACAATATTTTGTCCAAATCGTCTTGATCCCAAAGTAGTGGCATCTCCATGCCGTCCATCCCCTTGGTCATAATCTTCAGCTCGTCTTCCAGAAATATTCGCGCCAAATCTTTGGCGGGATGAGTAGAAAAAACAGTGCCCATGAAACCTTCTTTGACTAATTTTGGCACTCGGCCAATGTGGTCAATGTGGGAGTGAGTGACAATGAGAGCATCAATAGTGGAGGCGTCATAGGGAAAATGTTCGTAATTTTTCTTCTGGGCATCTAGGTCGCCCTGAAACATACCGCAATCAACGAGAATTTTCTTCCCCCCTGCTTCCACTAAATAATTTGAGCCGGTCACCCGTCCCGTGGCTCCGAAGAAAGTTATTTTCATAAGAACACGCGAATTAAATACAAATGGGGCGAATTGAATGCGAATAAATTTCAGTAACTAAAAATCAGTATATCATAAACGACTTTCGGTGATAGCCCCCAATTAAGCTTGAAAAAAGAAGTTTTTTGTGATAGTATTTCATAGTATCTAAATACGCGCTCGTAGCTCAGCCCGGTTAGAGCACTTGCCTTTTAAGCAAGGTGTCCTGGGTTCAAATCCCAGCGAGCGCATTGAATTATACACTTCACGCGAACTTTTTTAGAGCGGGAACCCTGATGCGCCCCGCCATTATTTTTTTGGGAGAAAGAGAGGCGGGGCGACGGACTCGCCCGCGTGGAGGAGGGGTTTGGTGAGGAATCCTCCGCTTGCTCCACTGTTTTCTTTTGGCGAAATTCGGGCTAATAAGTTCATAGATATATCATATCCTGTTTTGGGATTATACCGCAATAGGATATATCATATAAATACAAATGAACAAGTCTGTCTATACAAAGGACTACAAAGAGATCATAGAACGTTTGAAAACGGGGCGTATTGAGGCTGGGCTTGCCCAGCAAGAAGTTGCTGATAAGCTCGGCAAGCCACAGTCTTATATCTCAAAAATTGAGTCTGGTGAAAGACGACTCGATGTTGCAGAAATAAAGAAATTTGCAGTGATTTATAAAAAAGATATTTCCTTTTTCATAAAATAAATATGGACTTACCTAAACTTAAAAAAGAATTGGTACGCATTAAGAAACTGGGCTTTGTTAAAGCTCATCGCGTTGGGGACACTGGAATTGGGAAAACCCTTGAGGATTTACTGAATATCAAGGAAAATAATATTCCTCTACACGACATCAATGGAGTTGCGGAGCTAAAAGCATATCGCAAAAATGCAAAATCAATGCTGACACTTTTTACTCTTGAACCTCTTCCAAAGGGCGGAGATAGAGATAGGATGTTACTTGATAATTTTGGATATTCAAAAAGGGATAATAGTAGATCAAAAGAACTTCACTCTACTTTGTCATGCAAAAAATATAACAATCAATCTCTAAGGCTCGCAATTGTGAAAAACAAGATTCGAGTACAAGGAAAAAATAAAAAGCTAAACATCTATTGGGATATAGAATCTGTGGAGAAAAAATTTAGTGATAAATTACCTGCCCTTGTATACGTTCTTGCAAAGACAAAAGAAGTTAGGGGGAAAGAATTTTTTCATTTCAACGAAGCATATTTGTTAAGCGGTTTTGATTTTGAGTTATTCAAAAAAATGGTCAAAAAAGATGAGATCGTTGTTGATTTTCGTATGTATTACAGACCAAATGGAGGCGTAAGAAATCACGGCACTGGCTTTAGAGTAAAAATAAACAAACTCTATAACTGTTTTTCAAGTAAAGTTAAGTTGCTCTAGTTTTTTCGCAAGACAATAATACTTTCTTTATTCATTGTTTCCTCTAAAGCACCTACGATATTTGTCGGCGAATTTTTGATTGGCATTCTCTTGC
>CAYHEQ010000011.1:14940-20897 GCA_964355795.1 uncultured Candidatus Saccharibacteria bacterium | reverse complement strand
ATTAGAAAGATTAGAGTTCACCCTATTATAACCCTTAATTTCCAAAAATCAAGGGGGAAAAAGCTCTAAAAAAACTCTAATGCTTGAGAACTAGCGTCTTTTTATGTGGTAGTCGGAACCTAGTTCCGACACTCTTGGCTGTCGGATGTAGCATCCGACTAGCACGGCAAAAAGCTCTAAAAAAACTCTAATGCTTGAGAACTAGCGTCTTTTTCTTTTCAAGAAAGACAGCGTCTTTCTTTATATCAATTTTGATCTTGTCCTTTTCTTTGAATTCACCTTTGACGATACCTTCCGCCAGACGAGTTTCTATCTCGTGTTCAATGAGACGGCGGATAGGTCGAGCGCCGTATTCGGGGTCAAAACCTCTAACCGCAATCCAATCTTTGGCTTTTTTGCTAATGTCTAGGATGATGCCTTTTTCCCTCGCGACTCGGGAGGCCAAATCTTCCAAATTGATAGCCACAATAGTGGCGATATCTTTCTGCGTCAAAGGGCGAAAGACCACTACATCATCTATTCTATTCAAAAATTCTGGATTGAAACTTTTTTTCATCTTTTCCAGCACTTTTTCTTTCATCTTTTCGTAATTTTCTTCCGCTATTTTGATCGCGCTATCCCCTTCCGCCTTGAAACCCATACTAGCGGCGCGAGACAATTCGTTAATGCCGAGATTGGAGGTCAAGATGAGCGTGGTATTTCGGAAGTCCACTTTCCTGCCCTTAGCGTCAGTCAGTTGCCCGTCTTCAAAAATTTGCAAGAGGATATTAAAGACTTCCGGATGAGCCTTTTCAATCTCGTCAAAAAGAATGATGGAATATGGTTTCTTGCGAATAGCTTCGGTTAGCCTCCCCCCATCCTCATAACCAACATAGCCGGCTGGTGCGCCAATCAGTCGTGAAACATTATGCTTTTCCATAAATTCGCTCATATCAATTTTTACTAGCGCGTCATCCCTCTCATAAACTTCTTGAGCCAAAACTTTAGCAAGCTCGGTCTTCCCTACTCCTGTCGGTCCCAAGAAAATGAAGGATCCGATCGGCCTCTTGGGGTTGCCGATACCAGCGCGACTTCTGCGAATCGCTTGAGCAATGACGGCAATAGCCTCCTCTTGGCCGATGATGCGCCGACTCAAAATCTTTTCCAAATGGGCGAATTTATTTTTGTCTGATTCTACTAATTTCGTCATCGGTACGCCGGTCCAGCTATGCACCACCCGCGCGATATCTTCAGAGTCCACTCGCGCTCTCTTGTTTTGAGGAATATCTCTTTTGGTAGTTTTTATTTTTTCAATCTCATCTTGCAGAAATTTTTCTTGGTCGCGCAATGAAGCCGCCACTTCAAAGGCTTGATCGGCGATAGCTTTGTCCTTGCCTTTAGTTGTTTCTTCCAGTCTTTGCTCCATTTTTTTTAATTCTTCGTTCTCCCCCACCTTCTCGCGAATAACCACAGCGGAACAGGCCTCGTCTAGCAAATCAATGGCTTTGTCCGGCAGGAATCTGTCGGCAATATAACGGTGAGCGAGTCTGGCCGCCAAAATGATAGCGTGAGACTCGATTAAAATTTGGTGATAATCTTCGTACCGCTCTTGAATGCCTTCTAGTATCTTGATCGTATCCTCCAGTGTTGGCTCCTCTACAATAATAGGTTGAAATCTCCTTTCAAAGGCGGTGTCTCGCTCAACATATTTACGATACTCATCCAAAGTAGTGGCGCCAATACAGGTGATCTTCCCGCGCGAAAGAGCGGGTTTCAACATATTGCTTGCGTCCATAGAGCCTTCCGCCGCGCCAGCGCCGAGAATAGTGTGTAGTTCGTCAATGAAGAGAATAGCGTCGCGATCTCGCTCTAGCTCTTGGATGAGTCTTTTGATTCTTTCTTCAAATTCCCCGCGAAATTTAGTGCCTGCAATCATCGCGCCCAAATCTAGGGCGTAAATCTTTTTCCCTTTGAGATTGGCCGGCACTTCATCGCGCGTGATTTTCGTCGCCAAGCCCTCCACAATGGCTGTTTTTCCCACTCCCGGATCGCCGATCAAAACGGGGTTATTTTTTGTTTTGCGAGTCAAGACATGAATGACTCTTTCAATTTCTTTAGAACGACCGATGGTGGGGTCCAATTTCCCTTCTTTGGCTTCTTTCGTCAAGTCCAGAGCGTAAGTGGCTAACATAGACATTTTGCCTCTACTGCCACTGCTACCGGGCGCGCCCATCATCGCTTCTTGATGTTCTGGAAGGGGGCTCTCCGGGCTTTGCGCGACAGCAGAGCTCTGGAAGATATTTTCAATTTGCTGGAGAATGCTGGCCGGATTGATGTCTATATTTTGGATTAATTGACGCGCTCGAGAATTGGGGTCAGACAAGAGACCATAAAGCAAATGTTCGCTCCCGACATAGAAATGACCGTATTGGCGCGCGATAATGAGAGCTTTTTCCAGAGCGTTCTTGAGGTCTGTCGCGACTCCTTTGTTGGCGTCGGTATCAGCAATACGGCTACCAAGAAAATTGGTGGCCATATCTATCCTCTCAAAATCCACGCCGTAACCAGCGAGCAAATCAAAAGCCATACCAATCCTTTCGGATAGTATCGCCAGTAGAGCGTGCTCGGTGTCTGTGGCCTCTGTCCCCATCTCGTGAGCGATGTTTTGGGCCAAGGCCAAGATTCGGCGAGCATTATTAGTGAAGCGGTCAAAACCAAAATCCATTTTTGTATATTATTATTTGCTCCGTAGAGATAGAGCATGCTCTGTCTCTACATAATCATAATCTAGTCTAGAGACTTGGTAAATGCCCATTAAATTATAAGCGATATGCTCTGGCGCTCTTCATATGCGAGCGCTAATACCATTTTATTATAACTCTTGAAGTTCTGTCAACTAAAAATAAACCGATCTAGCGACCGCTGGAATAGGTTTATTTTATAAGTGATTTCAATATCTCAAAATCTTTGAACAAATCCTCCCTCGTCGCGCGGTTGTAGATGGTGGCGGCGGGGTGATAAAGCGGGAGAATTTTAATTTTGCCGTAGGCGGTTTCAGCCTCAAATACTTGGCCGTGAATTTTGGAAATAGCGCGCAGATCGGTGCCACGATTAAATTTTTTCATAATATAATCCATAGAAAATCGGCCGAGAGTGGCAATGACTGTCGGTTGGATGATCTCTATTTGGCGATCAAGGAACGGAGAGTAGAGCAAAATCTCGTCCAGCTCCGGATCGCGATTATTCGGCGGGCGGTCTTTGACGATGTTGGTCACATAAGCGTCTAGTCTCGGCATAGCAATATGCGCGAAACATTCGTCCAACACGCGACCAGACGCGCCACAAAAAGGTTTGCCAGTTTTCGCCTCCGTTTCCCCCGGCGCTTCGCCGATGAACATCACGCGAGCGAAATGACTCCCCTCGCCTACCACGGGAAAATAGCCGTTTTTTGTCCGGTATTCAAAAAGTGGCGAATTCCGAAAATCCACCATTTCGTCTCTGATTATTTTCATCGCCGTAAATCTTTTTTGCTTTTCATTTTCCAAGTCTTGGGGCATAGAAATATTGTTTTAGGACTTTTGCGATTGAGGTCGTAAAAAGTTTCTTTAGCTTCTAACATCTCTCTTGGCCGAGGTCGCACCTCCATCTCCGCTATCGCTACGACGGAGGAACGACCTCTTGCTAACAATGTTTTTCTTGAAACGCGAAAGTCTTAATATTATAGCAAAAAAAAATAAAAATGGCGCTGAAAATCCAACACCATTTTTTTGCCCTGTATAAGGCGTTTGTTGAGAAAACATTTCAAGGAAAAGACAGCAAGAAAAGTTGACCGTCAGCCAAAAAGATTCCTTTACCTCCCACTTTTGAGGCATCTTTCTCGCAGACCCAAAGTGTTCTCCACGCCCTAGAAAATCTTCGCAGTTTTTTCTCCAAGAAAGAAATTCGGTCTTGGGAATTGGTGGTAGAAATATGATCGCACGGTTTTTGAAGCTCCTTTAGACGGTAATAAGTGCAACCATAAACAGTCGGTATCTGTTCATTGTTCAAGAGGAGGGTGACGGAAACAGGAATCATTCGACCATCTATTTCTTCCTCAAATAGCGCCCAGATTTCCACTCGGCCATTTAGGATGACTGTGAAATTACATTTTTGGAATTGTGGCGGACTGGTTCCGATGAGACCATTCTCGTAGAAAACTTGGTAGACCATTCCTCCCCCAGAAGGATGCTCAAAGGCGCCGATGAAGAAAAAATGGTCACCTAACGGGAAAATGCTTGATACGACAACTATGCCCTTGGTGTCAGGAATGGGGGTCCATACGATGCCATATTTATCAAATAATTTTCTTCGGCTCGCCTCATTTTTTTTCATCAACAAAGAAACGACCAACCTTTCCATGGATAACTTCATCGTTATCGCCTCCTCGGCAAAGAATTAAAGGACAAAGATGTAGTCAAAAACTATTGTGTTGATGTTTCTACTTTTACTTCTTCTGTGGCGGGCTTCGCTTTTTCTTTTTTTGGTTTCTTTTCTTTCTTTGGTTTAATTTCTTTTATTGCCACAATCTTTTCCGCCTTTTCTTTCTTCGGTTTTTTCTCTTTTTGTTCTCCCTTATCCACCTGTTTTTCTGTTGCTTTCGCCGGTTTTTGATTAATATCCAGCACATCAATCTTCCAATCAGTCAATTTCGCGGCCAGACGAACATTCTGGCCATTTTTACCAATAGCCAGAGAAAGCTGATCGGGCTCTACATAAACAATCGCCTCTCTCCGTTTTGAATCCAATTTCACTTCCGCCACCTTGGCTGGCGACAAAGCATTGATGATATAGTCCTCTTCGTTTTCGTTCCAGAGAACGATGTCAATTTTTTCCATTCCCAATTCCGACAATACTGCTTGAACGCGAGTGCCTCTCTGCCCCACACAAGAGCCGACCGGATCCACTCCGTCTTGCAAGGCTCTTACGGCCATCTTGGTTCTGACCCCCGCTTCACGAGCAATCCCCATTACCGCCACCGTTCCGGATTCTATTTCCGGCACTTCCATCATAAATAATTCTTTAATCAAATTTTCGTTGGCGCGAGAGACGATGATTTGCGGACCACGATTATTCTTTTCCACAGCGACTACCACAACTTTAATCCTTTGGCCCGTTCGGTAATTTTCGCTGGTCATTTGTTCTGATGGGAACATAATGCCATTGGCGCGTCCCAAATCCACAATGACATTGCCCGCTTCAATCTGTTGGACGATGCCGTTGGCCATCCTGCCTTCCATAGATTTGAATTCGTTGAAAATGATTTCGCGCTCCAATTCTTTTAATTTTTGAATAACCACTTGTTTGGCAGTTTGCGCCGCGATACGGCCAAAATCTTCTTGAGTCGGTAGATCGTAAGTGATTTCGCCTTCCAGCTCCGCCTTTTTATCTTGTTTTTTGGCGTCTTTTAGCAATATCTCGCTATTTTCATCGGCTACTTCTTCCACGATTTTTTTCACGCCCCAAAATTTCATCGCGCCTTTTTCGGTATCTATCTGGCAACGGATGATTTGACTGGGCTTGCCGTAATCTTTTCTGTACGCTGCGGCCAACGCCGCCTCTACGGCTTCCAAAATGGCCTCTTTGCTGATTTTCTTCTCTTCAGCGAGATGCTCAAGAGCGAGGATGAATTCTGCATTCATTGTTGTACGCTAATTAATATGCTAATTTAGGCTAATTTTTACGAATTGGGCAAAATGAGTAAAAATAAAATAGAGTATAAATACTCTATTCCGCTTCATTATACCACAGGGTTTTTGGGCGTCAAGTGGAGGCTCCGTTTTTCCATTATTCTGGCGCAAAAAAGAGCGCTTTTAGCGCTCTTTCGTGAGATACAAATGGCATTGGCCGAGAGATTATACCTCTATTAATTCGCCCATCTTGGCGAGAGCTGTCTTCTTGAGCTCACTACCGATAGGAGCGTTTTCGTAAACCGCCAGCCA
>CAYHEQ010000011.1:0-14840 GCA_964355795.1 uncultured Candidatus Saccharibacteria bacterium | reverse complement strand
CTGCTCGAAAGTTTGCGCCGTCTCGGCCATCTTGACGAGAGCCGTCTCCTTGAGCTCACTACCGATAGGAGCGTTTTCGTAAACCGCCAGCCACTGCTCGAAAGTTTGCGCCGTCTCGGCCATCTTGACGAGAGCCGTCTCCTTGAGCGCACTACCGGCAGGAGCGTTTTCGTAAACTGACAGCCACTGCTCGAAAGACAGTTTGTCAAAAAAGTCTTCCGAAAGCTTATTATATGCTATGACCACAGCCAAACCAATCCCCACTTTCTCTACGAGCTCATTGAATTTCATGGCAATCCCTCTCTTTTCATTTTTTTAGGTACATCTACCGAACGACTGTTATTATATCAAAAAATAATTTAGCTGTCAAGGCTTTCTGGCAATGAGCTTCGCTTTTTGCGGAAAAACGCCCACCTCAACAAATGTTCTCCTCCTGCTTTTATCCTTGTCGGAATACTGACCAAACGAATTTTACCGTAGCGTTGTAAATTCGTAAAGCCCTTTTTGGTTCGCGAATTAGTCGCCAGAACCATTCTAGACCGAGTTTTTGGAGGAATTGGGGCGCTCTTTTGGCGCGACCGGTGATGAAGTCAAACGATCCACCGACGCCCATCATTACTTTGGCGCCAAGCTCTTTTTTGTTTTTGAAAATGAATTTTTCTTGTTTCGGATTGCCGAAAGCGACGAAGAGGATGTCGGGCTTTGTTTTCGCTATTTTTTCCACCAAGCCCGTTTCTTCTGGTCGGCCACTGTATCCGCCGGCAATTTGCAAGCGCGGGTAGAGAGCCGTCAATTTTTCCGCCACCTCAGTAGCTACCCCCTCCCCGGCGCCCAAAAGATAGATACTCCAGCCCCTCTCCTGCGCGAGATTGGCGATCTCCCACATCAGATCAATCCCCGTTACTCTCTCTTTGATTTCCGAGCGCAACCATTTTCTTGCGAAAATAATAGCCAGAAGGGTAGTTTTCAGCCAGAAAAAATTTGACAAAAGACGCAACGCGCCACTATAATTTTTCGTTTTTAATTTTTCGTTTTTCGCTAAGTATTTCGCCGCCCATACTGTTCCCATCCCATCCGGTGTATTGAGGTCGGTATTTTGCAGTATTTTCAGCAATTCTCGGTCTTTTTGCGCTCCCATAATGAATTCCGCGTTGACGGTCGCTATCTGGTGGGGCTGGCCACTTCGCACAAATTCATCAATCTTTTTTAGGGTATCAAAAAAACCTATCTTGTTAACGGGCACGCCAAGAATAGAAATTTTTTCATTTAGATTTTGCACTTGATTTGACATTTAGATTTTGTAATTTGAAGTTCCACAATAATCTTGCCGACTCTCCCGCGTAATCCACGCCCACTCTTTCGGAGGCTATTATACCATGTTTCCGTAGAGACAATTCATGAATTGTCTCTACCCAGATTCTTTGGCTCTTCGCCAAATCCTCCCCATAGAAACTTTTGTCTATTTTTAATTCCCTGCATAATTTTCCCGGTCCATCTATTATTCTTGAATCTTGATTCTTGAATCCTGAATCTACGATCGTAACCGATCGGATCAGAACTGCCGCCGGAAATCCTTCGTCCATTGTGACAAAATTCAAGCAATAGTGCATTCCGTAAACTAAATAGACATAAATTAGTCCCGCTTTGCCGAACATTATTTTGTTGCGTTCCGTTTTCTTTTTGGAAGCGTGCGAGGCGCGATCGTCAAAACCGTGATAGGCTTCTGTTTCAGTAATTATCGCTTCCAGTTTTGAACCATCGTCAAAAATACGGACAATTTTCTTGCCGAGCAAATCCTTGGCTACTTGGATGGTGTTTCTATCAAAAAAAGACTTTTTCAGTCTCATGGCGGTAATTTCGTTAGGGTCTGCTCAATATCTTCCTGAACAATCTACTCTATTATTGTTTTAGAAATCAATTCAGAGGTTCGACCTTAGCTTCGAACTTCTCCAAGGTCGAACCTCGGATTCATTGGAAATTATTTAATTTCCACTCTATGTCCGCCCCAGACGCTAATCTTATTTTTCCTCCGAAATATCCCCCATTCTTTGACCGCTAATTTCATCATCGGCCCGCCTTCCAGAATGAAGAATTCTATAAAAACCATCAAAATCATTCCCAGAATATAAGGCGCGACAATAATGCCGAAATTGCCGAGGAAGGCCGACATCGGCCAAGCGATGGTGATACCAGCTAGCAATCCCAGAAAAATACCCACCGAGGCGTAGAGGAAATATCTCGGCGCAATCTTAAAATACCGGCGAATAAAGAGGTAGGAAACGACGGTGGTTAAAATAATAATAATAGCGAAAGATCTTTTGTCCATAAGAAACGCGGACGTTGTTGCTACTTTTTTATTTTGCTCCCAATCTATCAATAATAGTATTCCTCCATACGCTATTTACATCCTGACGTTCCTTTATTGGCGAACCATCATTCTCGAATTCTTCTGGCTGTCTTTCTTTCATAATATTCTCTTCGAAACTCATCAATCTATTATAAATTACCGTCAATTCTAACCTGTGTCGTGAATATTGGTCTTGAGGATCTTCTAGCTCTGTTGCCTCTTTTTCTATTAAAGATAATTCTTTCAGTATGTCACCCTTCAATTTTTCCGATATACGAGAGTATTCGCTGATGTTTTGTTTATATTTCTCTATGACTCCCAGGATGGCTTCATTGTCGATACCGTTGGTAAAAGCTGAATTTTTTTCAATGATTTTGCCAACTCTATCTATTATTCCCATAAGGGCAATTTTGGAATCCTCATTTATGCGGGATTGCGCCTCGTAGGTATTCGGCTCTTTATGTGTTATGTCACTAAAGAAGCGGATCGTCTCATTATAACGAATAGCAATCGAACCAGAATGTCTGCCTTTCTCCTTTCGCAAAGAATCGAAAAATGTCTCCGTTTTTTCCCTAAAGCTCTTGTCTATTCTCTCCGCTTTCTGCGCGGGGGTTTCCGTGGAGCTACTCGTTTGTTCTATGTTCACAGAATCTCCTTTCTACAAAATTTTTACTGTTTCTTTTAATGTCTTTACTTCAACAACTTTTACCTTACTTTTAATATTGGCACCCTTCGTCAATCTTGGCAAGAGCAAAGTGGCGAAGCCAAGACGTACCGCTTCCTCCACTCTCTTCTCCAGATTGGGCACCGAACGCACTTCGCCGGAGAGTCCCAATTCGCCGAAAATAGCCGTACTTGACGCTATCGGCTGATTTTTCACCGCCGAAATAATACTCATCGCCACCGCCAGATCCACGGCGTTTTCTCTTACTTTTATCCCTCCAACGATATTCAGATAAACATCGTGCGTGGAGAGGTCCACTCCCGCTCTTTTTTCAATAATGGCGATCAGCAGATTTAAGCGGTTCAAGTCATATCCCGAGGCAGTTCTCTTGGGATAACCGAAATAACTTTTGGCGGTCAAAGCTTGAATCTCGACGAGAAATGGTCGGTTGCCCTCCACTATGGCCGACACCGCCACACCGCTCGCCCCTTCCAGTCTTTCTTCCAAGAAAACTTTGGAGGGATTGGCCACTTCCACCATCCCCTCTTGCTCCATTTCAAAAATCCCCACTTCTGAAGTCTTGCCAAATCTATTTTTTATCCCTCGCAAAATGCGAAAGGACTGATAGCGATCGCCTTCCAGATACAAAACGACATCGACGAGGTGTTCGAGCGTTTTCGGTCCCGCGATTCCCCCGTCTTTGGTCACATGGCCGATGATAAAAATTGGCACATTGGTGGTTTTGGCGATGCGCATTAGTTGTTCGGTCGCATTTTTCACTTGCGCGATAGAGCCGGAGGCGGAAGCGATATTGCCAGAAAAAACGGTCTGAATAGAATCCACGATGACCAGATTGGGCTTTTCCGTCTCAATCGTGGCCACAATATTTTCCAGATCATTTTCGGCGAGGAGGTAGATTTTTTCTTCTTTAATCTGTAATCTTTCGGCCCTTAATTTGATTTGTTGCGCCGATTCTTCGCCGGAAATATAAAGAATTTTTTCAATATCTTTGTTCTTGGAAATGCCGACCAAAGATTGCAGAAGAAGCGTTGATTTGCCTATCCCCGGATCGCCACCAAGCAGCACCAAAGAACCCAGCACCACTCCCCCTCCGAGCACGCGATCAAATTCACCGATATTGGTTTTGATCCGTTCAAAATTTTTACTATCCACCTTGTCTAGAGATATTAATGGCGAAGCCGTACCAAAACTTTGATTTTTGATCTTTGAATTTTGATTTTGCGCGATTTTCACTTCAACCAAAGTCTCCCAGCCATTGCACTGGTTACACTTTCCCTGCCAACGGACATACTCCGCCCCGCAAGAGTTGCAGACAAACTTTGAAATACTCTTGGCCATTTTTAGTTTTCTTAATTTTTTACTTTCTTATTTTCTTATTTCTCATTATATGCTAAAATATCCTCACGCGAAAGGACAAGTCCTTTGATAATCTGGCTCGAAGGAGGATGGAGAATTCTTCGCCCATCAAAGCGTTCTCTGTTTTTCTCGCTAAAATCCTATTTCGTGGAGGCTTCGGGTTATGTCTAGCAAAAAAACTCTGTTTGGCAAAGAAATACCGAAAACTGTTTTGAGAATGCTCAGAAAAATGATGAAGAACAAAAAACCCGTTCCGACAACAAACTTCAAACGTTCTGCCGTGGAGCAAGCGCTTGCAAGGATGCTGGTGTACCAGCCCGTCGACGGCCAACTAGCCCTAACGTCAGCCGGTAGGGTCGCTGCAAAAATCTGACCACCAGAAAAAGGCATACTCAAATAGTCGATAAAATAAAATTGTCATGGAGAATGGCCCAATAGGTTTCGCAAGAAGCCTCTGGGTTTACAGTGGGCGGTTTTAGGGGGCGAAACCGTTTTGTAGTAATCTCCTTTGGGGTTTGACCCTAAGAGACGAGATGCCCCACGACCTTGTCTCTGGGCTATTCTCTCCGCATTTTCCGATCACTCACATTTTCTGCCCCCCTAGGCCGATGGCCCAGCTTCCTTCAAGCTAGGCATAATGTCGGTCTAGTTTTTTTGTCCGCAAATTTTCGCTAATTAAGGAACTCCCTAAATCAATCCGAGGTTCGACCTTGGAGAAGTTTCGAAGCTAAGGTCGAACCTCTGAATTGATTTCTAAGAAAGAAACTTTAATTTTATATCATGCTCTGCTATAATTTTTCAATAAACTAAAAACTATCCACTATAACCTATCACCTATGCAAGCAATCATTCTCGCCGGAGGCAAAGGCACGCGAATGGAAAGCCCCATCCCCAAAGTGCTCATGGAGATTGGGGGTAAATCCATCATCGCTCACCAAATAGATTATCTTTTGGGCAAAGTTGACAAGATCGTTTTGGCCTTGGGATTTCAAGCGGACATTGTAGCTGAATATATTAAAGAAAAATACCCTGACAAAAATATTGCACTTTCTTTTGAGGACGAGCCACTTGGCACAGGTGGCGCCACCAAAAAAGCTCTTGGACTAACAGCTGGGAAATTTGTTTTAGTTTTGAATAGCGACGATATCACCGATATCAATCCAGCAGAGCTTGAAAAATATGGCGAGAGTACTATCATCGTCGCCCATCCACGCCTACCATTTGGGCTAATAGAAGAAGATGACGGCTACGCGAAATTCATCTTTAATCCTATATTGGAGGACAAATTGGTGCATGTCGGCTGGCACATGTTGAATCGCGAGGAATATCTGCAAGCGCTTCCCGACAAGGGCAGTATTGAATCAGATGTTTTTCCCAAAATGAAATTGAGGCTTCACCTTCACGAAGGCTTTTGGGGAGCATTAAACAGTAAGAAAGATATTGAGGCTTTTGAAAAAAGAAAGGATTTGCCAGAACAATTAAATTAAATGAGTGGAGGGTAAAATGTCAAAAAAAATCAAAGTGTCCCCCGCGGGGCACAAAGAAAAAATAAAAAAAGTTGTTCGCTGGGGCGCTATCATTATTGTCGCGATAGTCGTTTTGACGGTCGTGGTTCTGGCGGAGATTTGGTTTAAGAAAAATAATGGAGCGCCAAGAACTTGGCGCGCTTATAGCAACCAAAATTATAACACTCGCTTTGATTATCCTTCAGATTGGGCATATAATTACAGGAATATCAGCGATCAAGACAAATCCTTCGGTATCATTGACATCCTAGACTTCATTCCTTTGGCGGAAAAAGACCGCATTGACCTCTCATCTGTTTGCCAAGAAAAGCCTGACGATGCGAGCTGTTTGGTCTCGGGAGTGTCCGTGACTATTCAGAAAAACGAGGGGAAATTGCCCCTAGCTGAATGGACGCAAAAAAATATCGGCAGTTTCATTAGTTCCCAAAAAGAAATTACGCTAACTTCTGGCGTCAAAGCGTTAGAAATGAAAGAAGCGCAATCAGTGGGCAATCATACTATCGTCGCTATCGGTCAGCCCGACTTCATTACTATCATCAGCGATGATAGCGGGAAGGACGCCGATGCTCAAAAAGTTTTCCAGAAAATGTCTTCGTCGTTTAATTTCATCAATCCAGTAGCTCAATAGATTTCTTGTCATTTCCAGTATCCGAATCCGATATTCGACTTCGAAGGATGCCCAGCCTGCCCGCCGAAGTGGAGGGAAGTCGGATATCTAATCTAAGGTTTACGTGCCGCAAAGTGACCACTTTGCAACGTAGGAATGACAAGAAGCGGAGATGACTATAGAGATAAGATTTAGATATGCAACTAAAAATTGGAAAACTAATCTTTGGTGGTCAAGGGCTAGGGTACGCAGAGGAACGCGGACCCTTTTTGGTTTGGAATGCTTTGCCCGACGAAGAAGTAGAAGTGGAAAATTGGAAGAAAAAATCTGGCATTCTGGAAGGCATCGCGCAGAATATCGTAAAGCCTTCTCCCCATAGAATAGATGCCAAAGAAAGCCATTTTCTTTCCTGCTCCCCATGGCAGGTAATGGATTGGGACTACGAAAATGAGCAAAAAGTGGAAATTGCCAGAGAGACATTCCAAAAAATTGCAAAACCTGCCTCGCCGGCAGGCGGGTTGAAAATTGAAAATTGCAAAATTGTAGCCAATGGGCCACTCTACGGTTATCGTAACAAAATGGAGTTTTCGTTTGCAGAAGTGAACGGCAAGATTTCTCTCGCTCTTTTCGCTCGCGGTTCACACGCAATGGTGGCGCTGGAAAAATGCGAATTGGCCAGCTCCGCCATTAACGAAACCGCCAGAGCGATCCTCGGCTGGATTAATGAAGTGAAAATTCCCCTTCGCTCGCTGAAGACTTTGATTGTCAGAAGTAATCAAAGAGGCGAAACCATTGCTGGGCTATTCATAAAAGATAAAATCCCGATGTCCGACATCTGGGCATCCTTTGATGTCGGACATCTAAAGCCAAAATTAGTCGGGATTGATACCCTAGATAGTTATTCTCACATTCTCAAGAATGTGAGAATATTGGGGGCGAGTATTTATTATTCTACACACCAGTCCCCTGCTTCAGTGCCGACGGAGTTGCTCCATCACGAGGGGCAAAATTTTTTGGAAGAAGAAATTTTGGGTCGGAAATTACGCTACGGACTTTTTAGCTTTTTCCAAGTCAATGTGCCTGTATTCGCTAAAGTCCTCACGGATATCGCGGATTTTGTCGCGGATGATGCGGATAAATTAGATATTTTGGATTTGTATTGCGGTACGGGCGCGATAGGGATTTACTTAGCATCTTTAACTTCGAAATTTCGATGTCCGACATCAAAGGATGCCCAGATGTCGGACATCAAAACGACACCCTGCATTTCTTTCGTTGACAACAATGAGGAATCTGTCCGATTCGCTCAAGAAAATATCGAGCTCAATGGACTGAAAAATTGCGAGGCTGTCTGCGCTTCCACCGAAAAGGCGCTGGACTTAATAGTGCCCAATCAGCTATTGATCCTCGATCCTCCCCGCTCCGGTTTGCATAAGAAAGTTATTGAAAAAATTCTTGAGGTAAAGCCGAAAAAGATTATCTATTTGTCCTGCAATATTTCCACCCAAGCCCGCGACCTCGCATTTCTCACTAAAAACTATAAACTAGAAACTATAAACTTGTATAATTTCTTCCCCCGCACCCCGCACATTGAGGGATTGGCAATTTTGGAAAGAAAGTGATACGATGTGTCTAGGAGGGGCTTATGAAAAACAACAAAAAAACCCCGACGCTTCCCGACACGAAGATCGGGACAGGCCGGTCGGGGCAGGCAAAAAAACAGGCGAACAAAAAAACCTTACGGGCATTAATGGCTATCGTCGTTATCCTCGGCATAGCCATTGTCGCTCTTGTTTTTAATTTACAGGCAAAAAACAAATTGCCGAAGATCAAAAAAGAACCAGCCAATATCTCCGTATCCGAACCCAAGACCAAAGCAACCGTTTCTCTGCCTTTCGCCATCAAAGGCTCGGCTCGCGTTTTTGAGAGTGTCGTCAATGTGAGAATATACGAGGAAAAAAATAAAGAGATTATTTACGAAGATGTCGCCTACGCCAAAGCGCCCGATATAGGACAATTTGGGGATTTTGAAATAACGATAGATTATCTGATCAAAAGACCGACCACCAACCAAGTCATAGCGGAAACTTATTGGACATCGCCAAAGGATGGCTCGCCTATGGATATAGTGAGAATCCCTCTCGTTTTGAATCTGGACAATACCCAGAATATTTCTTTGTTCTTCTCCAAAACTCTAGGGGCAGATACTGATTGTTCCAAGGTCTATCCAGTAGCACGCGTTATCGCGCAAAAAGACAATGTTAGCAATCTCTTGCGGACAACATTAGAGTTGCTGATTAAAGGGCCGAGATTTGTTGAACAAGGCGAAGAATACGCTAGTGCCATTGATGCCACAATTAAGATAAAAGATTTGGTTATCAAAGATGGTTCGGCCAAAATCAGTTTTGACAAAAAGATAACGGGGAAGGACGCTCAAGCCTGCGAAGAAAAAACGGCGACCTCGCAAATCATCAAAACCGCCACGCAGTTTTCGTCTATCAAAAGAGTGGAGATTAAATAAGATTTAGGATTTAAGATTCAAGATTCAAGATAGAGGACGGAATTTCCCGTCCTCTATCCATCAGAACATAGGGACTAGAGACTAGCCCCTATTTTATCTCATAAGTGAGATTGACCGAGATATTAATCTCTGTTGAGCCAGGCTCAATGCTCGTCGCTGGAGCGGGAGTGGCTTTTCCCGCCACTCCTCCACCGCCTCGCCCATCGCCCACAGCATAATCCGGTTGAGTATAATTGTCTTCATAAAGAGAAATTAATCTGCCCAGAGAAAATCCTCCGGCTTTGGCGGTGCTTTCGGCCTTCTCTTTCGCTTGGACTATAGCCAAAGCTCGGGCTTCGTTTTGCAACTTAACCGGGTCATCAACGGTGAAAGTCAGCCCCGAGACCTCATTGGCGCCATTAGCCACAACGCCCGTTAGAATATCGCCAGACTTGCCCAAGTCGCGAATCTTCACCGAGGCGCTCTGACGAATAGTGTAGCCAGAAATCTTGGGTGGCGGACAAACATTGCCATTACAAGGGAAATATTCGCTTTGTGGTTCAACGACATAATTCTCTGTTTTGATATCTTTTTTGTCCACGCCGTTTTTCTTCAGGTAGTCAATCGCCTTATTCGTTTTGTCAGTATTGTCTTTCTGTAATTTGGCCAAATCTTTGCTTCCTTCGGAAATAACGCTGAAGGTGAAAGCACCGATGTCAGGAACGATGGTGACCTTTCCCTCTCCGGAAACAGAGAAGCTCCTCATGGAATTGCCCCTCGCCCAATCGCCGTAATTTTTCGCTATCCACATGGTAGAAACACTCAAGATTATCAGGAAAATGGCTCCGAAGATAGCCAAAACTTTCCGTAGAGATATTTGCATATTGTTTATTCTACTATTATTCATTTGATTATAACCCATTTATTGTTTTTTGCTATACGCCTGTGATAGACTGGAGAAACTGAAGGCTAATTTCTAATTTTCGCATCCCTTAATCTATATGTATTAAAGGTTCGACCTTAAAGGATGCCCAAAGGTCGAACCTTGGATCAGGAAGGAGGGTTTTCTTGCAACCAGCCACTAAACAATTTCTAAAAGTAGAAACAACGCTCGGAATTCTAACGAATTAGCCCCTATGCCCCAAATTTCCGATTACGATAAATACAAATACGATTACACCAGATATTGGCAGGATGATAAGGTGGAGAGATCTTATGAGCACCGAGCCGAAGAGATCGCGCTGGCCAAACTCCTGCCGAAAAAATGCGACTGGTTTTGCGACCTTGGCGCCGGTTTTGGTCGTCTTTTTCCTATTTATAAAAATCGCGCGAAAAATATCATCCTCGCCGACTATTCTATCGAGGGGTTAAAGAAGTTTCTTCCCAATAATTCCAATGTATATCGTATTGCCCTCAATGCCTATCACTTACCGTTTAGGGACGATTCTATGGACTGTCTGATGTCTATTCGTCTGATCCATCATATTGTAGAGCCAAAGATTTTTGTTGCTGAATTGGGACGGGTTATTGGTTCGGGCGGGAATTTGGTGCTAGAGTTCGCGAATAAAAAACATTTTCTCGCGCAAATCCGCTATTTACTAGGTCGTAGAAAAATTAATCCTTTCAACGAAAAACCAGAAAAACACGGAGACGATCTTTTCTATAATTTTCATCCAAAACATATTGAAAAATTGTTACGCGAAATAGGTTTTCGCGTGAGGAAAAGCCTGTCAGTTTCCAACTTTCGCCACCAGATATTCAAAGAATTGCCCCGCCAGGCTCTGTTGGGGCTAGAGAATATTTCGCAAAGCCTCCTCTCCCCCATCGCTTTTGGTCCGAGTATTTTTTTGCAGGCGGAGAAGCGGGCAGATTTAGGATTCAAGATTCAAGATTTAAGAAAGATAGAAGACATTTTGTGCTGTCCAAAGTGCAAGGGCGAATTGAAATTTGGCAAAAACAAGATAGATTGTGTAAAATGTGGCCTAGAATTCCAAATTATTGACAGCATCTATGATTTTCGGATATAATCTTTCTAGACAATACAAATTTTGTACAAATATACAAATAATACCTTTAGCGTCAATGCCTATTTGTATATTCGTAGTTTATTTGTAATGTCTAGAAATAACTCTAGACAATACAAATTTTACGAGCATTACTTAATCTCGCCATTATTATATAAACCTCACGCCAGACCTTCACCGCAAAGATGTCCGACATCAAAAGATGCCCAGATGTCGGACATCAGAATGCGCAACGAACCCATTTGTATATTAGTATTTTATTTGTAATGTCTAGAAATGGCAGATGAGCAGATGAATCAAAAAGAGGATTTCGACACCCCAAATATCGTCGGTGAGATAGACACCGTGGAGGAAGAAATAGAATATTTGGAAAAGAAAAAAAAGATTCCTGTCTGGATCTGGCTGATTTTAATTATTGTGGTTTCAATAGTAACTGTTATGATTACTAGCAACCAAAGTCCGACCTTGAATATTCAATAAGTGGTCTCTGGTTAATAGGTCAGTAGCATCTTAACATCCGATTTTCAATCCCGAGCGTTCGGGATTAGACCAACTCATGGAGGAAGATAGGAAATGCTGAAAAAGAAAAGACCGATGGCAGTAAAGAGAGAGACAAGGAGACGTAAGGCAAGAGCAGATACAAAAAAAACTAAAGCGTCAGCTGTATCTCCGCGAGTGGACTTCTTCGTCGGCGCTGACCCGCAACTCATTGGAGCCGTTATCCCGAAGGAAGGACGACAATATGCCCAAGTGTGAGCCCACTCGTGGACAGACATTGAAGAAGCCGAAGAGAAAAGCTCGGCGATGGGAGCTGATTAAACTGAAGGCTCTGTTGGGTTTTCGGCGCCAGCCTCGTCTCACCCCCGCTCCCTCGAAAGTCAAAAATTAAAAACATACCATGCACGGCTCCTTAGATTTTAGGGATCTCCCCGCTCGCCCGCAGTTTGCTTCTGGCGAGTTTTTTTATACACGAATTTTCGCAAATTAGCTCCAATTAGGTTTAATGGTAAATTTTAGAGGCTAAAATCGATGTTTTGTGCGATAATGTAGCCAAGATTATTATATCATCTACATATACGAATAAGATTGTTTGTTTTCTTAGCTTAAACAAGGAACGAAGCTTTGATTTTGGCCTCTATTATTTGATATTAAGCCTCCAATTACTCTAATAGGATTGGCTCTTTTTTTTGCTAAGAATATATGCTTTAATATGTTCGTATGTTTGTATCAGTTCGTAAGTTCGTAGTATCTATGAAACAATACGATCCATCAAAAATAGAAAAAAAATGGCAAAAGATTTGGGGGGAGAAAAAAATCTTTTCCGCTCTTGACTTTGACCAAAAGCCGAAAAAATATCTGCTTTTCGAATTCCCCTACCCTTCTGGCGACCGTCTTCATGTCGGCCACGCTCGCAGTTACACCGCTCTGGACGCAATGGCGAGAAAAGCGCGGATGGAGGGCTACAATGTCCTCTTGCCAATGGGCTGGGACGCTTTTGGTTTGCCGGCCGAAAACTACGCTATCAAGAACAAAGTGAGTCCGCAGAAAATAACGGCCGAGAATATTGCTAACTCCAAAGAGCAAGCAAAATCATGGGGGCTCTCCATTGATTGGGAGCGAGAGATCAACACGACCGATCCAGAATATTACAAATGGACGCAGTGGATATTCGTCCAATTATTCAAAAAAGGTCTCGCTTATCGCGCCAAAACGCAAGTGAATTGGTGTCCGTCGTGCAAAACCAATCTGGCCAACGAAGAAGTGTTATCGGACGGCGCGCACGAACGTTGTGGCTTTCAGACAGAAAAAAGAGAGCAGGAACAGTGGCTCATCAAGATTACCGAATATGCGGATAGGCTGATTGATGATTTAGCCGAAGTGGATTATTTGGACAAAATCAAAACGCAACAGATTAATTGGATCGGAAGAAGCAAAGGAACAACTATCAAATTTGAACTCAAAGCTTCTTCGATGTCCGACATCAAAGGAAGCCCAGATGTCGGACATCTGAATCCCGTAGAGGTTTTCACCACTCGCGCCGATACGCTTTTCGGTTGCACTTATCTGGTCATAGCGCCAGAATTCAAATATTTGGAAAATCTCAAAACGCAAATAACAAATCTCAAAGAAGTCGAAGAATATATTGAAAAAACAAAGAAAAAATCTGTTATTGACCGCACCAACGGGGAAAAAGAGAAAGCGGGCGTAAAACTGGAGGGCGTTACGGCGATTAACCCAATCAACGGAGTGGAAATACCTATTTTTGTGGCCGATTATGTTCTCGCTGATTACGGCACCGGCGCGGTGATGGCTGTCCCCGCGCATGACGAGCGCGATTGGGATTTTGCGAAAAAATATGAATTGCCAATCAAAGAATCCGTGTCTTCTGACGAAAGTGAATTTCCAAACAAATCTTTTGTTGACGATGGCCACTTGGTTGATTCGGGAGATTTTACCGGTCTTACCTCTGCAGAAGCACGCAAAAAAATCACGGGAAAACTCAAAAAAGATGGCCTTGGCGACTTCAAAACCACCTATCATCTTCGTGACTGGATTTTTTCCCGTCAGCGCTACTGGGGCGAACCCATACCGCTTGTTTTCTGCGAAAAATGCGGTTGGCAGGCATTTGACGAAAAAGATTTGCCGGTGAGACTCCCGGAGCTGGAACATTACGAGCCGTCGGGAACGGGAGAATCGCCATTGGCCAAGGTTACGGACTGGGTCAATACGACTTGTCCTCATTGTGGCGGAGAGGCCAAAAGAGAGACTGATACGATGCCGAATTGGGCGGGCAGTAATTGGTATTTCATAGCGTATATTCTTAAATCTAAAATCTTAAATCTTAAATCTGAGGATTTTTTTAGCAAAAAAATCCTCGCTTACTGGATGCCAGTGGATCTCTACAATGGCGGGATGGAACACACGACCTTGCACCTACTATATTCTCGTTTCATTTACAAATTTCTTTACGACATCGGCGTCGCGCCAACCAAAGAGCCTTACGCCAAAAGAAGATCGCACGGGATGATCTTGGGGCCTGATCGGCAAAAAATGAGTAAATCGCGCGGTAATGTCGTCAATCCTGACGAGATTATCACTAAATATGGCGCGGATACTTTCCGCCTCTACGAAGCTTTCATCGGGCCTTTTGACCAAACCGTCTCTTGGAGCGATGAGTCGCTGGCTGGTTGCTACCGATTTTTGAATCGCGTCTGGACATTGACCCAAGAAAAAGTTTCCAACTCCCCTACCCCGCCTGATTTGAAGAAGAAACTGCACAGAACCATCAAAAAAGTCAGTGAAGATATTGATGCGATGAAATTTAATACCGCCGTAGCCAGTATGATGGAATTCGTCAACGATTGGCAAAAAGAAGGTTCGCTGAATACTAATGATGTGCAAGATTTCTTGAAAATCCTCTCCCCTTTTGCGCCTCATATCAGTGAAGAGCTCGCCGAAGCCTTTGGCACTAAAGAAATATTAACCACTTCTTCTTGGCCGCAATATGACGAAACTCTCATCAAAGATGATATTGTAACAATCGTTATCCAAGAAAACGGCAAATTGCGGGGAACGATAGAGGTGCCCTCTGGTTCCACCGAAACCGAAGTCTTATCTATTTGTAAAAATTCGCCCAAATTCGCGTCCATTAGCGAGAGCCCGAAAAAAACCATCTATGTGCCGGATAGATTGATTAATTTTGTGAGATAGATTGACGCTTTTTAAATGTTTACAATGGGCTTTTGATATTCCTAATGCTCGGATTGGTCACCTTGGTATAAATCTGGGTCGTTC
>CAYHEQ010000010.1:0-21146 GCA_964355795.1 uncultured Candidatus Saccharibacteria bacterium | reverse complement strand
TTTTTCTCCGAGAAACTGCTCTATCCGGGACAGTCTGCGTTCAAAATCCGCGTTGTCTGCGACTAACAAGAAATCATCGCAATATCGAATGTAATATTTCTCTCGCAGTATGTGTTTTATGAATTGATCCAGCTCATTCAGGTAAATATTGGCAAAAAGCTGGGAAGTAAGATTGCCGAGAGGTATTCCTTTCCCCCCCCCTCTCTCTCTCTCTCTCTCTCGTATTGGTCATCCTCGAGCTCCCGTTCTGTAATCAGATGGGAAATCGGGGATCCATTACCGCTACCTAAACCAAAACTTCCGACAATATTCTCTATCAGCTTCATTGCATTTTCGTCTTGAACCTTTTTCCTGATCAGCCCCAACAAAATAGTATGGTCAATGGAAGCAAAGAATCTTCGCACATCGCATTTGAGAACAAAACAAGGTCTGGTATAATTCCGGCTCACTTTTCGGACAAAATATCCCAATCGCTTCACCGCTCTGTGCGTCCCCTTTCCCTCGCGACAGGAATAAGAGTCGTAGATGAAACCTTTGTCAAAGATGGGGTAAAGGACATGATAGATGGCATGATGCACTACTCGGTCGCGCACCGTGGCCTTGTGAATATGCCTCCTCTTCGGATCGTTGACAAAAAAGGAGGTATAATGACCATGGCGATAGGTTTTGGCTTTCAGCTCGCGATGGATGGCAAAAAGGTTGTCCTCAAGATGTCGCTCAAACTCCTGAACATCGGGCTTCTTCCTCTTGCCTTTCTTGAACTCATGCCAACTATCAAACAGATTCTCAATACTAATAATTTCGGAGAATAAATTGTGATGGAAAATTTTCATAGTCCGCCTATTGTCCAGAAGGTTTATGATTTCTACAAAGAATTGCGTATGGTGATAGAAAAGATGGAGAAAAAAGATAAATACACTCTCGGAGAGAAAATGGAAAAAACAACATTAGACTTTCTTGAGCTACTCATCGAAGCCAGCCTTTCTCCAAAAGATGGGAAAATTGATCCTCTTAGTAAATCCGCAGTAAAATTGGACTTTCTCAAAATCCTTATTCGCCTCGGTCAAGAGAGCAAAACTATCCCTACTCAAAAATATCTTTCTCTTGAAGGAAAACTGATAGAAACTGGAAAGATGCTGGGAGGGTGGATTAAGTCTGTAAAAACAGAAAAGACCCCATAAATGAGACCTTTTGCTGCAGAAACTCATGGAGGAAAGCCGACACCGCGCCAAAGTTGTCGTTGACATTACTGACCATGTTCGTATCAAACTTGGCCTTGCCGTCATTGAAGTAGAAGTAAGGCGCATGGTTGAAGTCGTTATCGGCATTCGGATATTGCTCTCGTCCATCTTTAGCACCGCCCCTCGATTCGTCGGCTGACGAACTCTCGGGGTTGAATTTTATTTGGTAGTATCCCGAACTCAAACGCTCGGAAACCTACACCAAATGAGAGCAAGGAGTGTCCAAAAGCGCTCTTCACGCTTTGAGAATCGGCGGTCTTAGTCCGTGAACCAAAACTCTCTACCTATCTACATTCTCATCTTACCAGATTTTGAGAAATAAAAAAGCGCGAGTTGGTTTTGCCATACTCGCACTTTTTGTTTCGAATCAAAGCGTCCAAGAATCAAGGTTCAAGATTCCGGACACTCCTGGAGGAAAGCCGACACCGCGCCAAAGTCGTCGAGGACATCACTGACCACGCTCGCCCCAAACCCGGCCTTGCCGTCATCGAAGTCGAAGCAAGGCGCATGGCTGAAGTCGTCACCGGCATGCGGACGAAACTCATCGCCGGCGCAGTCCATATCCAGTTCCTCCCAGCAAGACAATCTTTCCGGATGGGTTAGGACAACAGAGCCGACCTCCAGCGATCCCTCACCAAACTCCTGTTTGGCATACAACTCCCGGCCCCTTCGGACTGACCGCCCAGCATGTCGGATACCGAGTTGCATAGGATGGATGATGATATCAGCACCCCCCTGCATTTCAATGAGGCGGTCAATCATCTGCGTCGTTCGCAAAATCCGCCGAACTTGACCTTCACAGTAGTTGTAGAAAGGTCTTCCCGTCTGGGCTATCTTTTCTAAGACGAGATTCACTCCGGCACAGTAACGGGGCAGTCGCCCTTTTACTTGCGGATAAAACTTTTCCGCCAGTACATACTCGTTGGGCACTGCGAATGCCCCCTCCACCCAATTTGGCAGGTTGAGCTTCGGGTATATGTCGCGCATATACCGAAATGCCGGTTCTGGGTCGAGACCGGGGAAATGCTTGAGCAGTATTTCCACCTGTTGCTTAATCGGCTTCGGTCCAGCATATCCATTCGGATAGATACGGCTGGACATTACCTCCTCGTCCTTGAATTTGTTAGACCGGCGATTATCGGCAATGAACTTGCTGATTAAATCTGCCAGACCAGGGAACTCGTTGACGCGCTGGGCTTCCTCGTCCGAGAGCTCCTCTTTGTCATAAGCCGCTCCAACAATATCCATAAACTTTCGACCCTTTGTGTTTCGACTCGTAACAGACGGGGCCAATGATGGTTTACTCATCGGAACCATCCTCCTTTCGCGTTTTATGCCCGCCGGCGGTTGCCTGTCACCCTACGGGCGATCAGGGTATAGATTTTGAAGGTTCGTAGCTTCCGAACCCGACTACTGCCATTTTACTCCTTTTTGGCTTGGTTGTCAAATTTTATACGTTATTGCCGTCCCCGGGGTCAATACTAAGAATTGTCATTTTATTTTTTTTATCCCAAATTGCTCCACACATTCTCCGTATCATCGTAATCGTCCAGAAGTTCTAGCAATTTCATCGCTTGTTCCAATTTTTCTCCGTCTAATTTGACTGTGTTTTTCGGCATCATCACCAGCTCGGCTTTTTCTATCTTGAAATTTTTTGCTTCCAGCGCTTTGTGTACTCGCGCCAAATCTTGTGGCTTGGTATAGATCTCCAGTCCTGCCTCGCCCTCCTCCACATCCCCTATTCCCTCAATATCCATGATATCCAAGACAATTCCTTCTGCGTTTTTCTGCGTCAAGTCCGCGTTAGTCTGCGTCAGCGCGTAACCGCGCTGAACAAAGTTCCACCCCACACTCCCCGGCGCCCCTACCGCTCCGCCGTTTTTGGTAAAAATATGTTTGATTTCCGAGGCCGTCCTGTTTTTGTTATCCGTCAAACAATCAACAATGATGTCTATCCCGCCCGGACCTTTGCCTTCGTAAGAAATGGCGACAAGGGCTCCCGCGCCACCCGCGCCTGTTCCTTTGTCAATAGCACGCTGGATGTTGTCTTTCGGCATGGAGACGGCTTTGGCTCGATCTACGGCAATCCGCAGTTTGAAATTCATATTAATATCGCCCCCGCCTTCACGAGCGGCCGAGGTAATAGCGTGCGACAATTGGGTGAAAGCGCCCGCCCTCTTGGCGTCTTGCTTGCCCTTGCGGACTTGTATATTGTGCCATTTGGAGTGTCCGGACATAGATGGATTTTTAACGCAGATAGCTAATAAACTCTTTTTTTGTGAGATCAATATCCCTCAACATGGCCAATAAAGTACCGGTGGGAATATCTTTTGAATGAACGGGTACAGTCACTTTGCGTCCGTCTAGATGCGCCATAACAAGATGACTGCCCTTACCTTTTGAATAACGAAAAAATCCAAGTTTTTCAATAACTTGGACGAATCTTTTTGGTGTAACAACAGGCAGTTTAGGCATAAACCTTTGAACGTGAAATTTCTACAGTTTCAAAAGATTCAAAGCTCTCATCCTGCGGGATTTCCTCTCCATGCTCAATCAAACTCTGCACATAAAGCTCAATGGCTTCTCGCGCGTACTTTTTTGCCTCCTCAATAGTCTTGCCAAAAGTATGACAACCCAAGAGAGCTGGCGCATAAGCATGAAATTGCTTTCCGTCTGGTTCAATAATAATTCTGTAAGTGTAGGTTTTCATATTTCAATGATAGCAAGACGGGGAACCTATGTCAATTTACCCGCAAGTCTTTTCACAAACAATCGTCCACTTCCCGTCTTGCCCCACATCTACCTCTATCGTCCCCGCAATGTCGGTGCGGAGAACCCTACTGCCAGCCATCAGCAATCGGCTCAATGTTTCTTCGGTGGGATGACCATAGGTATTGCCACGGCCGACGGAGATAAAGGAAACTAAGGGACGCGCTTTTTGCAAGAAAGCCGTCCCCGAAGCGTAGCGCGAGCCATGGTGGGCAACTTTCAAAAATTCGCTGTCCAAATCATATTGCAAAAGACCTTTTTCCACTGTTTCCGTCGCGTCACCAGTCAGGAGGAAATCAATTTCGCCGTAGGACAATTTCATCACAATTGACGAATCGTTGGTATCGGTGGCAGAAGATAACGCCTTTTGCTCTGGCCAGAAAACTTTGGCCTTAACGCCCGAACCAAAATCAAACGAATCGCCCGCTTTGGCAATGATTTTTTTCTCCCCTCCACTCGTCGCTTCTTGCTCCAACTTCTCGTAACCAGCCGATTTGGCCACAAACCCCGACTCCACGAAATTTTTCACCTCATACCTCTGCAAAACTTGAATTAATCCCTCCAGATGGTCGGCGTGCGGATGGGTCAAGAAAACATAATCTATCTGCTTGTCCCAAGCTGGCAAAACTTCGGCCAACCTTTCAATCACTGTCGAGCCTGGTCCGCCATCAATTAAAATATCCACCCCCTCGGTCGTACGGAGGAAGATACCATCTCCCTGTCCGACATCAAAAAACCAGACCCGCAAATCTTTTCCCGCCGAAATATTAGCTTTGGAATATTGTTGTCCAAAGAAAAATACGGCCAGAGCGATAGCGAGCGAGATGGAGAGGGTGATCTGATTTTTGTTTTTTCTCATACTGCCAGTATAGCAAAAAATAATCAATTCAGAGGTTCAACCTTAGCTTCTGAACTTCTCCAAGGTCGAACCTCGGATTAATTCTCATAACGCTAGTATAACAGGCTCTCAACCTTATCTTACCGTCCGATACCCACCCTTTACTCCGTCTTTGGACAAAACTATTTGCCAGAGCTGGTTGTTGGCGCGAACGCGAAAAGAGGCCGCGCAAGTCAGCAGATAAAATCTCCACATCCGATAAAATCGGCCGCTGTATTTATCTTTAATTTCGCTCCAATGATGATGAAAATTTTCGTACCAACACATCAGCGTCTGGTCGTAATCAGCGCCAAAATTGTGTATGTCTTCAACGACAAAAAGTCCTTCACAAGACTTGGTTATTTGCGCCAGAGAAGGCAATATGGAGTTGGGAAAGATGTATTTTTCAATCCAAGGATCGACTCCGTAACCGGATTGTAGAACACCAATAGTATGCAGGAGAAAAAGCCCACCATCTTTCAGACAACGATTGGCGACTTCCATATATTCGCGATAATTTTTCACCCCCACGTGTTCAAACATACCGAGTGAAATAATATGGTCAAATTGCTCGTTGATGTCGCGATAATCTTGCAGACGAATTTCTACCGGCAATCCAGCGCAGAGTTCGTCTCCCAATTTCTTCTGTTCTTTGGACACCGTAATGCCCACCACGCTCACGCCGTATTTCTCGGCCATATATTTGGCGCTATTCCCCCAACCGCAACCGATGTCCAGCACTCGGTCGCCTTTTTTCAATCCGATTTTGCGACAGACCAAATCCAGCTTGGCTTCTTGCGCTTCGTCCAATGTCTTGGCGGGATTTTTCGGCGCGCTCCAATAACCGCAAGTGTAATTCATTCTCTTGTCCAACATTCGCTCGTACAAATCATTGCCGATATCATAATGCTTCTGACCTATTTCAAAAGCGCGGCTTTTGTTTTGGAAATTAAAAAGCTTAGCCTTGAGAGTTTCCCAAAAGAAAGTTTTGATTTTCGCCTTCTTTTCCAGATCGGCTTCAAGAATTTTCACGAGCATCACATCGAGCGCCTCGCAGTCCCACCAACCGTCCATATAGGCTTCGCCAGCGCCGAGCGACCCAGAGGCCAGGAGCCTTTTATAAAAACGGGGATTGTGCACCTGAATATCCCACGGCCTGCTACCACCGATTTGAATATCGGCGAGGGCTAATAACTCTTGGGCTTTAGCTTCAAGGCTTTTGCTCATAAAGAAAGTGACTAAGTTAATATTGTCAACAAAATACCATAGTCAGGTTATTATTGCAAGAATTTTGCTGTAATATGCTTCTTTTTACGATAGACCAGAAAAAGCGCTATCGCCAAATACCATCCTCCCCAGATCCACCCGTTGTTTATCTTCAGCTCCACGGCGGCGTAAGGGACGCGCGCCAAAAATTCAGATATTTTGATAATCAAATCTAACACCGCATAGGCGAAAAAGCCAAAAAATTGTCCAATAGGAAGCCAGATGAAAGCCAGAGCGCCAGAGAGAAACCCCAACAACATCGTCAGCGGGATGATAGGTAAAATAATCATATTGGCGAGTGGTGAAATTAAAGAGAGAACGCCAAAGCTAGAAAGCAGTATCGGCAGGGTGAAAACTTGCGCGGAAAGAGTGGCCGAGAGCGGTTCGCGGAAAAAAAACGGAATTTTTTTGAGCCAGAGCGAGAAAGCGGGCGCAAGAGAAATAATGCCCAAAGTGGCCAAAAAAGAAAGCTGGAAACCGATATCGTCTCGCAAAATCAGAGGATTGAGAAATACCATTATCGCGCCGGCTAGAACCAAGACATTAGTCAGATTATTTTTCCTTCCCACCAGCCCCGCCACGACCAAGAGAGAGCCCATCACGCCCGCGCGAATGATGGAGGCTTGCGCGCCGGTGATGATTACCAAAGAGGCGATGAAAAGGAGCGTCCCCCAAAGCGCCCACTTTCTGCTCCAACGACCGATGATGCCCTCGGAAATTTTGGCCAGAATAGAGACATTATAGCCAGAAATAGCAATAATATGGGTGATACCGATGATTTTGAATACCGCTACCAACCAGTCGGACAGTCCGTGTTTGACTCCCAGAATGAGCCCCATGGCCAAAGCCGAATGTGGTTCGGGGAGAACTTTTGCTAATTTTTCCGCGAACGCCACTTTAGTTTGATAAAGCGCTGCAATAATCGGCGAACCCCTATTGTGCGCTATGATCTGAAAATCCTCTATCCCCTGCGCTATACTATATATTCCTGACTTGGCCAGATAATTAGAGTAAGAAAAATCCGCGCTATCCTCCGGTTTCTTGATCTTGGCCGTAAATATTATCTCATCGCCGTATTGTATATCGCTATTTCGTGGTAGCTCAACTAATATTTTGCCATCAACGACTAAAGAATTATTATTAGAAATTTTGAGTCCGTTCAGCTCTACCTTCATCATATTATTGCTCTCTTCAGGTTCTGCGCTCACCCATCCTGCCACCACCAATTCTTTCCCGTTGTAAAAACCAATATGGCCAGTGTCTATTTTGGGCAAGAAGGACTGATAGCGCGCTACGCCGCCTAAGAAAATAAGAAAACAAGAAATCAAAAAAATAAAAAGTTTTTTACGTCTCGGAAGCATCAAGATTGCGATTGACACCAAGAACAAGACGGCCCCAACAATGTAGATATTTAGCCATGCGACAATGTAGTGCGGCGCCACAAAAATCCCCACCACCAAAGAGAGAAGGAGACAAAGAAAAATTTTTGACGGGCCAAAAATATTTGTCACAATAACATCATAATCTATCCGTGCTAGAATGACGATATGAACAATGAGCAAGAAGAAATCAATGGCATCAACATTGACCGACTAACGGTGGTCGCTTTTTGTTTGGCCACATTAAATATCATTATGGAATTTTTTATTCGGCGATATCTCCCCGAAAGTTTCCTCCTGCCTACGCTCAACATCCTGCAAATTGTCATTTTCTTCCTCCTCCCGCTGACTATCGTCTTGAAAAGTTTCCCCCGCGCTATCATCGTTATTTTGCTGTTTATTTTTCTTAGTTTTTCGCTTTCCGCTTTTCCTTTTTCGCTTCTGTTATTTTGGTTTGTTTTCGCCTCTATTTTCTATCACCATCGCCAAAGCTCGGAAAAATTTGGCTTTGCTTCCAAGAAACTGTTAGCAAATACCACACTAGGTATTCTCGTCGCTATCATTGTTGTCTCCCACATGTTCGCCACTTTTCATCTGGCTGGCTTTACTTTCCCAGTCATCATTTGGCCTAATCTTTGGGTCAAAATCCTCCCCGAAATAGCCTTCGGCGTTATCGGGATGGAGATCTTTTTTCGCGGGATGATTTTCCTGCGGTTGCGTCAAAAAAACAATTTTTCTTTTCTCGTCGCCACCATTATTTCTACCACCCTCTATCTTTTGCCGTTTCTCGCTAATCCTGTCTATTTTGCCAGTCGGGGACTTTTGGCTTCCGCTATTTATTACATTATTTTTGAAAGTTTTGTCTTTTGTTATCTAACAGAGCGAACCAAAAGTCTGATCCCCTCCACCGTCGCTTCTGCCATCGTCCTTGTTTTCGTTAATATTTTGCTATGAAACATTTCCTTATTACTGTTGTCGTTTTGATCTCCGTTTTTCTGCTTTATACCGGTCAAATTACCGCTATTGACGCCAATTTATCGACCCGTTTTTTGCTCTTTGCGCCTATTATTCTCGGCGCTTTTTGGCACGGAACCGAAGGTGGTCTCTGGACGGCAACGGCCTCTTCCTACTTCCTCGCGCCTTTTATTTTCCTCTCCATAGAAAGAAATGGGGTAGGCGCTAGAGAAATAGATCTCTTTGTTACCGTTATATTTTATCTAGCGCTGGGTGGCGCGTTAGGCACTATTTTTGAAAAAATACGAAAAAGAACCAGACAGCTGGAGGGAATAGAAAAATTACGCGATATTTTCACGGGCGATCAGGACTTCCTCTCCGGATTTCATCTGGCCTTCCCGCAAACTACTCTTCGTCTGACGGAAAAAGATATTAAGCGAGAATTGATAACTCTGCCTTTCCTGTCCAATAACACCGCGTCTAATGAAAGATTTGGCAGAAGCAATATCCTGCCGGAGAATATGATGGCCTGTTCGCTTGATTTCGCGCAGGAAAATTTCGGCGCGGTTTTCGCTTCCTCCGAAAAAGAATTCTCCCGTGATGATTACGCCTTTTTCAAAACGCTTGGTCATTTGACCGCGAGTTTCCTCTACGCCAAAAGGCAGGAAAGAAGAGCGACCATAGACCCCTTAACGGGGCTTTTCAACCGTCGGTATTTGGAAATGTATGGGAAAAACCAGAAAGCCGATACTACTTATTCCGTCATCGCGCTGGATATCGATTTCTTCAAAAAAGTCAACGACGCCCTTGGTCACCCCAAGGGCGATGAAGTGCTGGTGGGACTGGCCAAGATATTGCAGGAAAGCGAGGGTATCGCGTATCGCCTCGGCGGAGAAGAATTCTCCGTAATTTTGGAAAAAGACCTAGAGGAATCTGCGAAAATAGCGGAAAATATTCGCCAAATCTGCGAAAAAACGCAATTTGTCCCAGAGATACCGGCGGGAGGGATCACTATTAGCCTTGGCGTGGCCAGTGGAGTAGAAAAATTGCCCGAGATCCTCCGGCGTGCCGACAGAGCCCTCTACCGCGCCAAAGGGGAGGGGAGGAATAGGGTGGTGGTGGATGAAAAAGTTAATTGACGGCGGAGATTGGCGTGATATGATATTATCATAATATAATTTAATACTTTCATGAGCACGATATCTGTTCCCCTCACAAGTGAGCAAGAAGAGCGGTTGCAAAATCTCATCAGAAATGGCTATGGCGCGAACAAGGCGGAAGCGATTCGTCGCGCTATTTTGCGCGCCTCTGAAGAAGAAGCAATCGGCGCGGTCATCTCCGCCGAACAAGAGATCAAAGAGGGCAAGATAGTGCGTGGCGATCTGAAGAAAATCTTAAAAAAGATATGATAAGGATTGGCTACGCTCCTTCTTTCTTGCGACAAGTAAAGACGCTCTCGGGAGAACTCCAGGCGGAAGCGGTAGAGAAAATCGCTGTTTTTGTAGACGAAAAAAGTCACAAAACGCTCAAAGTCCACAAATTAAAAGGGCGTCTCGTGGGACGCCATAGCTTCTCGATCAATTACCGTTATCGCATTGTCTTCAAATATATTGCCAAAAAAGAAGCCATCCTCCTCGCCATCGGCGATCATGATGTGTACCGATAAACAAACCGTAAAGTAAAACCCCGACCGCAAAGGGTCGGGGCTAGTAGCCGAAAAAGGTCTTTTCATTTTGCGCTCAAGGAAGCGCAGGCGTCGGTAGGGAGGACTTCGCCACTTTTTATTACTGGGGCGGTTGCTTGGCTGGTTTCCTTGTATCCTATTCGGACACATTTCCCCTTGAGCCCGTCCCACTTGGCGAATTCGATGGAAGTATATACCACGAACGACCCCGCCGATGTATTGATGACATAGTCGGGAAACTTGTAGCTCCCAACCTGTTTTGCTTCCCCGACGATCGTTACGATTGATTCGGTCGAGGAGAAACAACCCCTTGATCGCAGGAAGAAAATCGCCATGGCAAGAAGCCCCATCGACAGGATTACTTCCATCAAGGAAAATCCTTTGTGTCTGTTTCTCATGGTCAGTCCTCCTTACTCTCTTCGTTTTTCTCGACTCGGCTCCGAAGATCCTCGATGAGGTCATTGAAGGTGTCCAGAGAGGGATTGTCATTGACAATCTTTTTCAGTCGTTCGATTATCCCGTGGATGGCGTCTTCCGGCACGATCATGCTGAATGATACCTGACCCATTGCGGATATGTAGCCTTTTAATATCCCCGCTTGCATCATATATTCCGTCTCATTTTTCACCAGTTCTTGCGGGTTTTTCTCATGCAGATCCGTGATCATGCGATCGTAATCCCCGAGCTGTTTGCTGGCAAGCTCCAACATCTCGATAACCAACTCATGTGTCGGTTTTTTCGGTTCCACGATTAAGGCTCCTCTGAATCCTAGATTTTCAAGGTTCCCTTGAATGTGGCTAATTATAGCAAATATTTACTTCAATGTCAATAGTTTTATAAAATTCTCTTGACGGGAGTTTTATTTTGAGTAAAATAGGGGTATTGGCACTCGGAGGAAGAGAGTGCTAGGAGGAATAAGTGGCTATATTGCCATACTGTTATATGGCTACATTGCTATATTGTTGGGGCTTCAGGACGAGGCAACAATGCAACAATTTAACACTATAGCCATCTGACACAAAGCGTTGCAGGAGGCACAATCAACTGGATAACTACTATGTCTACTAGGAAAAACACCATTCTCACCTCTATCGTGGAAGAATTCGTCGCCACCTCCGATCCGGTTGGGTCGAAGGTGATGGCGGAGTTTTTGGGCTTTTCACCGGCCACCATTAGGGGCGAGATGGCGCGCTTGGAAAAAGAAGGCCTGATCTGCCAGCCCCATACTTCGGCGGGGCGTATCCCGACCGAAAAGGGGTATCGGGCATACATTGACAATCTGACTTCGAGCAAAGAATTCCCCGAGGCCACTGACCTCAAAGAATTCGCGGAAAAGAGAGGTTTGGACAAGATTTTGAAGCTCGTATCAAGCGCATCGGGCAACAACACCGCTTTTTGCGTGACGCCCACTATCCTGCGCGCCTACGGGCTCGCCGAGACATTGAACAAGAAAGAATTCGCCGAACAAGAAAAAATGGTACGCTTTGCTCGCCTGATGGACAATCTGCCCGACTTCGTCCAGTCGCTAGAATTTGACGGGCTGGGGATCGCCAAAGTCTATATCGGCCAAGAAAATCCTTATCAAGGAGCGGCTGATTTCTCCACAATCGCCGTCTGTTTCCTCTTTGGCTCTCAACCTTGCGTCTTGGGTGTCGTGGGCCCAACGAGAATGCCGTATCAGGTGGTGATTCCTTATTTAGAAAAATTAGGAGAAATCCTGCAAAGAAAACGACTTCTAGAAAATTAAACCGCAATGGTTACATGGCTACATTGCTACATTGTTAGGGTTTCAGAACGAGACAACAATGTGACAATTTAACAATGTAACAATAGAGAACTTAAAATGAGCAAAAAACAACAGAAAAAGAAAAATGATGTAGAAGAAATCATCGCCCAACGCGATGAATATTTGGCAGGGTGGAAAAGATCCCTCGCCGATCTGGATAATTACAAAAAGCAGGTGGAAAAGGAAAAAGAAATGGTCGTACAGTTTCTGAAAGTCAATTCCGTGAGCCATCTCCTGCCCATCGTGGCCAATTTTGAGAAAGCAACCACCAGTATTCCGACAGAAATCAAGGATTCGGAATGGATGAAGGGTGTTGTCGCCATCAAAGCCCAGCTGGACGAATTATTGAAAAAAGAGGGGTTGGAAAAGATTGCGACCGTTGGTGAAAAATTTGACCCATCTTTCCACGAAGCGATGCTGGAAGAAGAATCGGAAAAAGAAGAGGGCACGATTTTGGAAGAGCTAGAGCCCGGCTACCGAATCGGCGAGAGAGTGGTCAAATATCCGAAAGTAAAAGTGGCGAAGTCGCCTTTACGGCGACCCGCCGATGAGGCGGGAAAATAAATTGATGAGCGAGCGGGAAAAGGTTTGACCTTGAGAATTGGATGTTTAAGGTCAAACCTTGAGGAGCGAGCGGGAAATAAAAAATTAAGAAATTACAAATAATCCAAACGTATGCCAAAACAAAAAAGCCACGCCAGAGGCGGGCACGGCAAAATCGCGTTATTTGAAGACAAGCCCATCCGTCGAGTTTGGGATGAGGCAAAAGAAAAATGGTATTTTTCGGTAATAGATGTTATTGAAGCTTTAACAAATTCCGATAGGCCGAGAAAGTATTGGAGCGACTTAAAAATGAAGCTACAAAACGAGGGAAGTGAAGTGTCCGATAAAATCGGACAGTTGAAAATGCTCGCTACTGACGGAAAAATGCGAGAGACAGACGCGGCAGACCTTGAAGCTATGCTCCGCCTTATTCAGTCTATTCCTTCCAAGAAAGCCGAACCACTCAAGCTTTGGTTGGCCAAAGTCGGACAAGAAAGAATTCAAGAAATCACCGACCCGGAAAGAGGGCTCAATCGCGCGCGGGAGAATTGGCAGAGACTAGGCAGAAGCGGGCAATGGATCCAGCAAAGGATGATGGGGCAAGAGATACGCAACAAACTCACTGATTATTGGCAAGGCCACGAGATTTCAAAACAAGACGAATACGCGATTTTGACCAACATTATTCACCAAGAATGGACGGGGCTATCTGTCAAAGGGCACAAACAGTTGAAAGATTTGAAAACGGAAAATCTGCGCGATCATATGGATGACGCGGAATTAGTTTTCACCGCCTTGGCGGAACTATCCACTCGCCAAATAGCCGAAAGCATTGATGCTTTCGGACTGGAAGAAAATAAAGTTGCGAGCAAAAAAGGTGGCAATATCGCCAAGAAAGCGAGAGAAGACTTGGAACAAAAAACCGGGAAGAAAGTGGTGACAGGGAAGAATTTTTTAATAGAAGAGAAGAAGAGATTAAAAGAGTAATCGGTCGGATTCAGAATCCGACTCGCACAGAATAACAGTAAATAAACATCCATGGAAAATGAGAAAAAAGAAGTTGCGAGATTTGAGGTTTACAGAGTAAAAGCAGGTTGCACGCATTTTATGGGGATTATAGTTGCAGTTATAACAATGATTTACTTTTTTTATGCGGTATTTATTGCAGGCAGAAATGATTTTTTTAGTTGGGATAACGATTGGCTAGGATTGATCGTTAGCGGAGGGTTTGTTGCTTTGTTTGGCGTAGCTAACGACCTTGAGGAGAGCTGGGACAAAGAGCTAAAAGAAATGAGCCTTGAGAAGAGCGAGAGATATAACGAAAACTGTCTTTATTTAAAACACGAGAGCGACTTTTACGCTTATTGGGCTTTTAAGGTTTGTAGCTATTTAATTGCTATTGTGGGGGTTATCGCAATAGCAATAATCCTATGGAGTATTTTTGGGGCTATCAGTATAGCACCGACAACAGTTATTATAATTTTACTTATATTACTTTTATTAAAATAAATATGGACTAGAGAAACTATTAGGAGAAAAAGATGAACAAAAAGATAAATAATCTAATATCTGACAGCTTAAATGCAACTGATTTCATGTTTTATATGGCAATGCTGTTCTTTATCGCCAGCACGAATAATCCTTGTTTAGATAAATTGTGCTTCGACATCCCAAGCAGAATGATAGAGCAAACAACAAGTGTTCCTGAAAGAAGTAATGAAAGCCGTGATTTTAGCATGGAATATGTTATGAGTAATGCTACTACAAGTAGCTCGACCAGCGAATCTATATTTACCGGCAACATCACAGATGTCAAATGAAAGACAAAGCATACCAAAAAGACAACGGCGATTATGTGGAGAATATAAAAGAAAAGATCATTGAGAGAATGGCTGAAGATAGACGTATCCATGAAAATAGTAAGTATGGAGAGCTTATTATTCAAGCGAACAAAGTCCATCTGTATCTGCAGTGGCTGGTTCTTGCACGCTCTACTGTTCCGAGCAAAAAGCTAATGGAACGTTTGGAGATATTGCAATTTCGTGATTTAATAGGATGCTTTCATGGTCACGCTAAAAACAAAGAAGAACTAAATCTCATATGTTCGCTAGATATTTATAGAGAAAATAGAAATAGATTGGCACACAAGATGTTCACTAATAAAAAACTTTCCCCTAAAGAATGTGACCAATCAATTCAATTGGGCAACAATATAATAAAATCATTAAATAATTTATTACCAAAAATAACTGGTTAATTTAGAAAGGGGAAATATATGTCAAAAATCATAGGTATTGACTTAGGAACAACGAACTCTGCTGTGGCGGTGATGAGAGGCGGGAAGGCGGAGATTATAACGAATGCGGAGGGGAATCGCACGACTCCCTCTATTGTGGCGACGACAAAAACGGGCGAGCGATTGGTGGGGCAGATCGCCAAAAGACAAGCCGTCACCAACTCTGACAACACTGTTTTTTCCGTCAAACGGTTCATCGGTCGTTCGTATTCCGACAAGGAGACAGGGAAAGATATCAAGACTATGCCCTACCATATAGAAAAGGGCAAGGACGATCATGTCATGGTCAAAATGGGCGACAAGAGCTATTCGGCTCCGGAAATATCAGCCATGGTTTTGGCCAAATTGAAGGCCGACGCGGAGAGCTTCCTCGGTGAGAAGGTGACGGAGGCGGTCATCACCGTACCGGCGTATTTCAACGACAGCCAGCGTCAAGCCACCAAGGACGCGGGCAAAATCGCGGGCTTGGATGTCAAAAGGATCATCAACGAGCCGACCGCGGCGGCTTTGGCGTACGGATTGGATAAGAAAAAGAACGAAAAAGTGGCCGTTTACGATCTCGGGGGCGGGACCTTTGATATTTCTATTTTGGAACTCGGCGACGGGGTTTTTGAAGTGAAAGCTACCAACGGCAATACCCATCTCGGTGGCGATGATTTTGATCAAAAAATAATCGACTGGCTGATCGCCGAATTCAAAAAAACGGAAGGGATTGATCTCGCCAGCGACAAAATGGCTCTGCAACGGCTCAAAGAAGGCGCGGAAAAAGCCAAACACGAGTTGTCTTCCAGTATGGAAACAGATATCAATATTCCGTTCGTGACGGCCGACGCCGGCGGACCGAAACATTTGAATATCAAGCTCACCCGGGCGCAACTGGAAAAAATAGTCGGCGAATTGGTGGAAATGACTTTGAAGCCGTGTGAAAACGCTCTCAAAGACGCGGGACTGAAAGCGTCTGAAATTGACGAAGTGATCTTGGTCGGCGGAATGACGAGAATGCCTTTGGTCGTGGAAGCAGTCAAAAAGTTTTTTGGCAAAAATCCGCATCAGGGCGTAAACCCCGACGAAGTGGTCGCGATAGGAGCGGCTATTCAAGGTGGCGTCCTTGGGGGCGATGTCAAAGACGTGCTCTTGCTCGACGTAACACCGCTGTCGCTCGGCATTGAGACGATGGGCGGGATTTCTACGAAACTAATTGTAAGAAATACAACCGTGCCGACCAGCAGAACGCAGATTTTTTCCACCGCGGCGGACAATCAGCCGAGCGTAGAAATTCACATCTTGCAAGGCGAGCGAGAAATGGCCTCCGACAACAAAACGCTCGGAAGATTTATCTTAGACGGCATCGCGCCGGCGCCAAGGGGCGTGCCACAAGTGGAAGTATCTTTCGACATTGACGCCAACGGTATTTTGAATGTGAAGGCCCTCGACAAAGGCACCAATAAGGAGCAGAAAATAACCATTACCGGCTCTTCCGGTCTTTCCAAAGAAGAAGTGGAAAAAATGGCCAAAGACGCCGAACTCCACGCCGAAGAAGACAAAAAGAAAAAGGAGGGGGTGGAGACGAAAAATATGGCGGAGACCCTGATTTATTCTACCGAAAAAGCGATTCGCGATAACAAAGACCCCGACGCGAAGGGCGGGGCAGGAAAGCTAGATGAAGCTATCGTTAAAGATGTGGAGGAAAAGATTTCCGTGCTCAAAGAGGCAATGAAAGGTGAGGATATGGAAATTATTAAAAAGCAGACCGAAGAGCTGATGACGGCCTCACAAAAAATCGGAGAAGCGGTGTATCGCCCTACGGGCGACCACCCGCAGGGTGGTAAGACCGACGAAGATTCTTCTTCGCATGAAGCTACGGAAGAAAAAAAGGATGAGACGGTGGAGGGAGAATACCAAGAGGGGAAATAGATAATTTCAAAATCCAAATGTCAAATGTCAAATCAAGCTTAAATGACTAAATGTCAAATTATGATTTTGGGTTTTGATTTTTGATATTGGTTTGGTATTTGAGTTTTGTCATTTGTCATTCCGCTTTTGCTTCCAGCAAAAGCGGTTGCACCTTTCAAAAAAACAAACTACAATGATGGTGACACAAAAATACAAATAATGTCACCAATATGTTCGCCAACAAAAAATTTCTCCTCTTAGGCCTAGCGGTTTTGATTATTATTTCGGCGGTGTTTTTCGTTATGAGAAACAATCTGCGACAAAAAGGTCAAGAACTGGTCAATCAGCAACAAAATGCGGAAACAGAAAAAAAAGAGAGCGAAAGTATCTTTAGCGAAGAGGAAGCCACGGATTTATCTCGCCGATTTGAAAAAGAATTTGACACGGCCTTTAATATGGCGCGTGGCTGGCAGGCCGATAGCGTAATGGCCGCCGAGCTCATCCAGTACAAAGGTTTAGCCAGCGCAACGAATGGCAAAGATACTTTTGTCTTTTACTCCCCATCGTCCCCGCAATATTATTGGACCATCAGTTTCGAGCCAAAGGCCGACTCCCCTTCTGAGAGATTTTACTCACGCGCTATCTATTACAAAGACGACTATATTCTGCCTTCTGGCTCTATACCGGTGGTCATAAAATATCTTGTAAAAGACTACGCGACAGCGCTTTTGACCGCTGATGGGTTGGGCGGGAAAAATATCCGCGCCAAAAACGGCAACTACGATATCAACATCTTGCTCTCTTCAGAAAAAGACCAATATTTGCTCTGGAAAGTAGAATATCTTGTTGGTGGTAAAACAGTCTTTTCTACCATGATTGATGCTTATACCGGCAAAGAACTAACTGACCCGAAATTGCCCAAAAATTAATTTCTCTGCTCGAATCAAGAGTGAAAAAAGTGGGGAAGGCCCCGCTTTTTTCAATGAAATTATTCGCACATCAATTAGCTTAAGTAGCCTCTGATAAACAAAAAAGTCCCGAGGCGAGGCCTTAAGAAACTTCCCCAAGGCCTCGCCTCAAAAATTTGTTTATCAGAGGCTACTTAATTAGCGACCATTCGTGTCCACAAAGGATTATTACAAAATACTTGGTCTAGAAAGGTCAGCTTCCGCCGATCAGATTAGAGCTACCTTCAAAAAGCTGGCGGTCAAATATCACCCCGATGTGAATAAAGAAGCTACTGCCGAAGCCAAATTCAAAGAGATTAACGAGGCCTACCAAGTCCTCTCCGATCCGCAAAAAAAATCGCAATATGATCAATTCGGCCATTCTGATTTCAATCCTCATGGTGGCGGTGGCTCCGGCGGTTTTTCGCAAGGCTTCGACTTCTCCGGTTTCCAGCAAGGCGCCGATTTCGGCGACCTCGGTGATATTTTCAATTCCTTTTTTGGTGGCAGGCAAACGAGGAGCAGGAAAAGACCGGGCCGCGATATTGAGATGATTATTCAATTAACTTTCGAAGAAGCGGTCTTTGGCGTGGAAAAAAAGATTAATTATTCTGTCATTGATACTTGTTCGGTTTGTCATGGCCGGGGCGGAGAAAATCTGAAAAAATGTCAGAAATGCGATGGTCAGGGTCAGATAACGCACATGGCCAGAACTATTCTCGGTTCTTTCTCGCAAGTAGCTACTTGTCCCGAGTGTAAGGGTCGCGGAGAAGTGCCGGAAATTCCTTGTCGCCATTGTCATGGCGAAGGCCGGCTTCGTCAGCAAAAAGAAGTGACGGTGAAGATTCCCGCCGGCGTGGATGATGATTCTTCTATCCAAATCTCCGGTCGAGGCGAGGCGGGAGAAGACGGCCACGGCGATTTGTACTTGCGGATCAAAGTTCAGCCGAGCCGTCAGTTCGAACGCGATGGTAGTGACATTTTGAGCGAAAAAGAAATCTCCTTTGCTCAAGCGGCCTTGGGTAACAAAATAGAAATTGAAACAATTCATGGACCGGTGATGCTAAATGTTCCCGCTGGCACAGAATCGCATACCAATTTTGTTCTACGCGGTAAAGGCGTCGCCCACCCGACCAACAAAGATCGTGGCGACCATATCGTGACGATAAAAATCAAAGTGCCAAAGAAATTGAATAGAGAAGAAAGAGAGCTACTGGAGAAGCTAAAAGAGAGTGAAAATAATTAGCGATCACACGCCTTGACAGCTATAGTAAAGGTAGTATGATAGAATTAGTCAGTGGAAACTAAAACAAAAATATGTCTCTAACACCTAGTTGGGATTTGTTTATAATCGCTTTTTTTATTGTTTCTATCGTTTTTGGTATTGCCTTGGGACGAGAAAGAGCGGTCGCCAGTGTTTTGGCTTCTTATCTCGGTCTGTTGGCGGCCAATATTGGAGGCAACGCCTTAACCAATGCCCTCTCTGGCACCTCCACCGCTCAATTGGGCGATACTTTGTCTATTACTGCCAACACCTCTCCTTTCGCTGTGAAAATCGCTATCTTCGTCCTCATCACAACGCTCCTAATAGCCAAGGGCGACTTTTTCAAAAGAGCCTCTACTCATCATGACAATTTAACCTCTATTATCGCTGGTGGGATTTATAGCTTTTTCAATGCTGGCATTATCACTACCGCCGTTGTCTCCTTCCTTTCTGACAGCCAGCGAACCGAACTTTTGACTCAATCAAACCTCATTAACCAAATTATGCAATATCAGATTCCGTGGATGCTCATCCCTATTGGCCTAATGATTCTCCTCGGCTTCCAGAAATCATCAAGCGACCCTCAATAGAAAAATAAAACCGTCCCGAGTACTCGGGACGGTTTTTAATTAGGATGATCTACTCTCTGCGTTCAATCTCTTCCGCTCTAATCCACGGATAGATAGCAGGAATGGCGAGAGACCCAGTACACCGAAGCATATTGGTTCTCTCGAGCCAAACCCCCGGACCTTCGGTCTGAAGCAAAATTCCTCCTAGCCCTTCTAAGAATTTCCCCTGAGCCCCATAGAGCCGATATTTCATCTTGGCCATTGTGACTAGAGTTTCTTTAGAAAAATTCAAAGTCCCACGATATGGTCCTTTGCCAGAGAACAGCCATCTAAAGAAGACTATTTCTTTTTGCAAAGATTCTTCTGGAATACAAGGCTCTGATTCGTCTTGCGAAACACCAAATTCCGCCAATGACCAAACGACGACCCTATTACCAAATTCCCTGCGACATCTTTGCTCAAAAGAATATTTATACAAAGCCTTTCTCTTCTTGTAAGCATCAGGGTTAAAAGAAAGGCCTTCAATAAAAGGAAAAATGTACTCCTCTGCATCGTTGTCTCCGATTACTATGTTGATCTCATTTGGCAAGCCCGCCTTAGTCAGATCCTGTCTCAACTTACGAATCTCTTTAATCCTAAGTCCAAAGAGATCATCGGGGTCGGTTTTTGTTGGCATATATTTTTCTGGTGTCCCAGAAAATATTGCCTCAGTATTAAATTTTGGACAGACAAAAATACAAAGTCTCAAAAAACCAATTTTCCCCAATTGTTTTTCGATTGTATCTGATATCTTTGGTCTGTCGGGATTATTGAATATACGGTCACGACTCTCAATTGCCCTTACTGTCTTCTCAAGGCTAAACATTGGCTTTCTCCTTTCTTTCATCTTTTTTATGACCTTTCTTGCAAATTTTGAAGGAGCAATTTTGGCAAACTCAAGCCTAAGCCTTAGTCGACCAAGCCTACTTCTCTTTAGTCTTCTTTTTTTGTAACTCATTGAGGCACATCTACTAATAACCTCTGACTGTGTTTGCTACGGCGCCGGAGCGCATAACGATATGATATTCATGCCGTTTGTAGCAGATATCTGAAGCTCTATACTTAGGGTCTCCGACGGGAATCGAACCCGCAACCACTCGCTTCACAAACGAGCGCTCTTCCTTTGAGCTACGGAGACCATGTCTGGAGGTGCGGACCTGCACCTCCGAGAGAAAAACCAAGTGTCATGATGACACCTCCGGGCATATTCTTCTTCAAAAAGACCACAAAAAAACGGCCCCTTCAAAGAAGGGGCCGTCTGTGATTATCCTATTTATTTAACAAAAATCACAACCAGACTCTTCTTTGAGGGTTTGGCTGTAATGATGACTATTTGTAGCAATCATTATGATTTTCATAAAGATAGTGTATCACACATTTATAAATAAGTCAACCCACTTTTTCACCATAAGTTGCCGAAGTGGAGGAAGGAGGGTTCTGCCTTCTTGTTTGTGCTTCGAGATATCTGTTGAGCGATTTTCTTCTGTGTCGAACTGTTCTTGCATGTGAATAACTGCTACTTGTATACATTCTATTTATTTTCTATAATATCATTATGATTACTAAAAAGCAAACCCAGGTCCTAGACTTTATAAAACTATATATGGCAAAGCATAGCTATGCCCCCTCTCTTGAGGAG
>CAYHEQ010000009.1:0-23430 GCA_964355795.1 uncultured Candidatus Saccharibacteria bacterium | reverse complement strand
ATATGGTGGGGACGGGTTCTAGCACCGTAACTCTTGCCAACGGCGCGCAATTTGACCAGACGGGGACATCGGCCCTTTCCAGCTTTGGCGGTTTCACCCTTGGCGCAACTTCCTTGTATCGGCTCCTGACCACAACTACCCCCTTTACCATGGCGGCGCTTACTTACGGCAATGTCGTCGTCTCGCCCCAAGCCAATAATGTGACGGTGGCGCCATCTTCCGGCACACTGTCTATACAGGGGTATCTGACGCTGGGCGGAGTAGGGTCATATACAGGCATTACTTTAAATATTGATACTTCTGACCCGACCTTCAATGTGGATGGCGATGTGACTATTTCGGCTAGTCATACCTTGACTTTGAGCGCGACTGGGACAACCACTTTTGGTGGGAGCTGGACGAACGCCGGCACCTTAACTCACTCTAGCGGGACGGTCACCTTTGACGCCACTGATACGGGCAATACTATCAACAACAATTCCTCCTCTTTTTACAATCTCAAGCTCAACGGTTCGGGCGGTGAATGGTCGGCGCTGACCAATACTTTGACTATCGCTAATGATTTTACTGTTTCAGCCGGCACTCTTAATAATTCCGCTGGCACAGCCAATATTACAGTTAACGGCAATGTGGCGTGCAACGGCACTTGTGGCACCGTCAATCTCACTTCCGGCACTTTCCTGCAAAGTGTGGCGACCAACAAAACTTTCGGCACCAATGTGGCGGTCGGAACTAATTGGATTTTTAATAATCTTACTTTCACCGGCACTTCCGACACTATCACCACCAGCTCCACCGGCACCGGCACTATTGAGGTCAAAACTAATTTGACGATTTCTACTGTTACCACTTTGGACGCGGGTAATCGCACCTTCGTCCTTTCCGTGGCCTCCACCACTCCGGCTACTCTGACCGGTACTTTGACCGGCAATACTTCCATCTTTCGCTACACCGGCGCGGGCAATACCACCATTCCGGCCAGCGCCGGTTACGCCACAGTTCAGCTCTATCCGGGCGCCAATTCCGCCATTTTCACTCTGGATTCCGGCACTTTTACGCTGTCGGGAGACTTCATCGCGGGCGGGAATTATTCTTATACTGGAACAATCATTACACTCGGCGCGAACAACCCTACTATGAATATCACGGGCGATTTCACCGTCTGCGCTTCTTCTTGTCCCGAAATGACTTTTACCAAATCGTCCAATACCATCACACTGAACGGCACCGCCAATACCAAAACAATTACCGACAACAACGCGACCAAACAAGACCTCGGAAAAATCGCTATCGGCAATGCAACAGCGGCTAAGATCGTCAATATGGGCTCTACTTTGAAATTGGAGACGCTCAATATCACTACCAACGCCACTTTTTCTTTCAACAGCGGAGCCTATACTTTGACCATTACTGGCACCGGCACACCGCTAACGAAAACCGGCACTTTCACCGCTACGACCGGGACGACGACCTATGTCGGCAATGGCGCCACGACCATTACGGCAGCCACTTACAACAATTTACAGATTTTCCCCGGTGGCGCTTCCGTCACCCATACTTTGGCTTCCGGCACTTTCACCATCGGTGGCGACCTCGATATTGGCGGGAATGCCAACGGCGCTTCCACTGTCGTCACAGCCGGATCGAACAACCCAACCATTGGTTTGACCGGCAATCTTGTGGTCTGCGCGTCCACTTGTTCCAACCAAATGACTTTCACCAAATCCTCCAATACAATCACCCTAAACGGCACGGCCAATACCAAAACGATTACCGACAACAACACGACCAAGCAAGACTTGGGTTTGCTTGCTATCGGCAATGGCGCTACCGCCAAACATATTCAGCTCGGCTCCAATATCAAAGCTACTTCCATTAATATCACCGCTTCGGCCTTCTTTGAACCGGGCGCCTACACCGCGACTTTAACCGCTAACGGCGCGCCTTTTACCGTTTCCGGTACTTTTACACCGGCGACTTCCACTATTGAATACGCGCCCGCTTCCACGACTGGTGTGACCGTTACCTCCACCACCTACCACCATATTATTTTCAATAAAACTTCCAACACTTTTTCCCTGACGACCAGCGGGATAACTACCGATACCGCCAATGGGGGCGGAGATTTGACGATTACGGCCGGCACTTTGGACACTGTTTCCGGCTCTAATTACCCGATTTCGGTAGGTGGTTCTTGGACAAACAACGGCGTCTTTACCGCCAACTCTGGCACCGTTACTTTCATCTCGGTTAGCTCCGGCGAGACTCTCTCCGGCGCGATGACGGGTGGCAACTCTTTCAATAATATTACCTTCAATGGTTCCGGTGGCGAATGGACGCCGGGATCCGCCGTCAATTTGAATGGTGATTTGACGATGACGGCCGGCACTTTGCTCGGTTCGCAAAATATCACCGTGGCTGGTGGAGACGCTACTGGTGACGGCGCGATAACGCTCACCGGTGGCACTTTCAAAGTAACCAGCGCTTCCGGCACGGGGTTTGGCGGGGCGACGGCTTGGAGTTTTTCTTCGCTGAATTTTGGCGAAGGAACTGATGGCGCGACCACAACCGCTACCGGCAGTGGCGGGATAACGGCTTCCTCCGTTCTTATCATTGACGCGACCCATACTCTGGACGCGGGGAGTAAAATATGGACTCTTTCCGGGACGACCGATCCTTTCGTCAAAACTGGTACTTTCACGGCCAATACTTCCACCTTCCAATTCACCGGCAACGGCGCGACCAATATCTTGGCGACCACCTATTACAATTTGCAGATTTTCCCGGGTGGTGCAACTACTCATACCTTGGGCGCGGGGACATTTACCGTCAATAACAATTTGGACTTGGGTGGCAATACCAATCCGGCTTCCACCGTTATCACGGCGACGACTAATTCCCCCGCGGTGAATGTGACGGGCAATCTGACCCTCTGCGCGACCACCTGTTCCAATCAGATGACTTTCACCAAGGGCGGAACCATTACTTTGTCCGGCGCGATTAACACTAAAACTTTGACCGACAACAATACGACCAAACAAGACTTGGGCGATATCACTATCGGCAACGCCACTTTAGCCAAAACCATTCAGCTCGGTTCTTCAATTAAGGCGACTTCCATCAATATCACCACCAACGCCACTTTGAACGCTAACGGGACGAATACCATTACTCTGACCGGCGCGACCACGCCTTTCATCACTACCGGCGCTTTCACCTATTCCACCAGCACCGTGGTTTTCACCGGTAACGCCTCTTTCAATATTCCGGCTACGACTTACTATAATCTGACTTTTAGCCCGACGGTGGTCACGATCGGCAAGGCCTACACTTTCGCGGGAGCCTTAGCGGTCAATAACGCTTTGGACATCAATCCCGACGCCGGGTCAGCTTTGGCTTTAACAGTTAATCTCGGGGGCGCTCTGACGGGTTCACCAGCGATTACCGTTCGGCGTCAAAATTCGGCGACCTCAACTCTTGACACAACGGGAAGCAACCACGGCATTACCGCGGGCAGTTTTGACATTCAAGCAGGCTCGACGGTGACGCTCAATGGCTCCACGGTCTCGGTTGGCGCCATCACTATTGCTTCCTCGGGAGTCCTGAACGCCACTTCGGGAACTCTGACGATGACTGGCAATTACAGCAACAGCGGGACTTTTTCTCACAACAACGGAACGGTAACGGTAGCCGGCACCTCTGCCGGGCAGACTTTGGTGGGGACGATGACGACCACTTCCGCTTTTAAGACTTTGGCTATCACCAATAATCAAGGCGCCGATCCTGATGCCTCGCCTTCGGTTATTTTTTCCGCTTCCGCTACCGCTACCACTTTCAACGCGGTGACGGCCTCGACGAAAATTCGCTTTTTGGCCGGGGCGACCTATACTTTTACGACCTTCAATGTCAACGGTCAGGCCACCGGCACTCGCGTCCAGCTTCGTTCCTCCTCCTCGCCGACCGCTTGGCTTCTGGTCGCAAGTGGTAGTCCCGTAGTTTACAATACCAACCCGAAAGATTCCAACGCTTCCGGCGGTGTCGCCATTGACGCAACCGCCTCGTCAAATCTTGATGGAACGGGCAATACCAATTGGAATTTTGGCGCGCTGGCGGTGGGTATCGTGGACGCCAACGGCGATTCGGTGACCAGCCCTTCTGTCCCTATGCAGACTTTTGCCAGAGGTTTTTCCTGTCAGACGCCAACAGGCACTTTGGGCACGGCTAGCGAAAAAATCCGCGTTTCTAATACTTCCGGCAGTGCTATCTGGACCTTGACCTTGGCGGCCACCGGCGGAGTCGCTTCTCTCTGGGATACGGGGGCGCTCACTTTTGATTTCAACAGTCCGACTGGCTCTGGTTGCACCGATGGGCAATTAACGGTTGATGCTAACGCCGGCACTTTGACACCCCAAGGTGGGTGTAGCGTTACGGGTGTGGCCAAAGGCGCTTCCGCTTCGTTTAATCAAGGCGTGACGGATGACGTGACCATCCTTACCGCCGATGGCACGGCCGATACTGGTTGTTATTGGGATTTGACTTCCGGGTCGCTATCTCAAGCGGTGCCACTTGAGCAAACCGACGGCAGTTACAATATCGATATGACGCTGACGCTAGTAGCAAGCTAGTTTTTTCCTCTCTTGTTATGGAAAACAATGGTGCTATAATAAAAACAACAGCTTAAAAGTAATCTTTGTTCTATGCCAAAACAAAAAAAGAAAACAAAAGACGGTGTTTTTTGTGTCAGCGATACATGTTTTGTAAGAATTTATTGGACGGCCTTGGTCGTGCTTTTCTTACAAATTATTATTTTGGGTTTATTCTTCTGGAAATTTTTTTAGACACGAATTGTATTACGCTAATGGTTGTATGCCGTAGGGGCAACCCTTGCGGTTGCCCTTTTTGGGCAGAGGCAAGCTCTGCCCCTACCCCTACGGAACTGATTGAAGCAACATTTACAATACTTATTGAAAATTTATGCCAAAAAATAAAAAACTATTTTTCTCTTCTCTCAAAGACAAACCCAATCAAATTTCTTTTTTTTGGATGGCCGTCTTGGTTCTCCAAATAGTGCTTTTGGCTCTTTTGGTGCCTCTAACTTATGCCGTTAATTCTCTGACTCACACCAGCGTGGAGGATTTCTCCGCTGGTGTTGTAACGCAGACAGCGGTCACTAATGTTTCCGGCGGGGAAGTGAAGCTGGCGACCATGACCACCGCTTTCGCGCAACAATCCCTCGGCACTACTTCCGCTGGCGAGGTGGGGGTGGCGGTAAGCGATCTTTACGCCAGTTACAGTCCCGCCACTATCCACGATTCTTTGAATAATGCTTATGTCGCTTATTTCCACGCCGGTTCTACCTGGGATATTTTGGTAAAAAAATATGATTCCACCGGCGCGCCGGATACCACTTTTGGCACCAGTGGCGTCCTCACCATTTCCTCCGTCTCGGTAGCCGGCGAGATTATGCCCAATACTCCTGCCTTAGCAGTGGATAATGCCAACGGCAATCTCTATGTCGTTTGGGATGCGGGCGTAGCTTTGACGGCTAATAAAACAGTTTACGCTAAGAAATTCTCGACCGCCGGAGTCTTGGACGGCGCTTTCGGCGCGAGTGGGACATTGACAGTGGGGACTGATACCAAGACTAATACCACCGACCGTTCTTTTTCCGCTTCTATTGATAGCGCGGGCAAACTTTATGTTGCCATCAACGGTGCTTCCGGCGCGACGGCTATCACCGTCAAGAGATATACTACCGCCGGCGCCATAGATACCACCTATGCCACTAATGGTGTTTTGACCGCTGTCTCCACGGGAAATATTGTGGGCGATCCGTATTTAGTGGTCAACGGTGGCGACAATATGTATGCTCTTTACTACGAAAATATCTCCGGTCCGCACAAAATTTACGCGAGGAAATTCGATTCCTCTGGGGTGGCAGACTCCACTTTCGGCACCAGTGGCATCTTGGAGATGGCCTCTTCCACGCAATCTTTGCGCGAGCCAAAAGTAGTCTTCGGCAATTCCGAAAACGGTTACGTGGTTTGGAGAGACGGAGCCAACGACGATCTTTACGCTAAGAAATTCTCGATCGCCGGAGTCTTGTCCATCACTTTTGGTGCTAGTGGAACATTGACGGTTTCGGAGGCCACCAATAGTCAGAGGAAGCCGGTCATCGCGACCGATGGTAGTGAAAATATCTACATTGCATGGGAAGACAATCGGGGCGCCGATTACAGTATTTACGCCAAGAAATTTAATTCTTCAGGTGTTTTGAATACCGCTTTCGGTTCATCAGGCGAGCTGACTGTCTTTAATAATAGCAACGATCAGCTTTATCCCGCCATTATGACCGACACCGGTGGCGATGTTTATATCGCTACTTCTGACGACCGTTCTACGGGTAGCGTCAAATACAATATCTACATCAGGAAATTTAATTCTTCAGGCACGCAATACGCCACTTATTCGCCGGCTACCGTCGCCGATTTAACTATCAGCGCGACTTCGGCCAGTCAAGAACATCCGGCTTCCGCCACCGATTCTGACAACAATGTTTATTTTGTCTGGCGCAATATGACCACGGACGTCAACGGCGATATTTATATGAAAAAATATTCTTCTACCGGTTTTCTCTACGATGGCGTTACTACTTCTCCGGAATTCGGCACCGCTGGGCAGGTCTTGGTTTCTTCTGCCGGGACGAACAGTTCCCAGCGCGCGCCACGGATAACACTAGATAGCGCTGACAATATTTATATCTCTTGGTATGACAATAGGGGTGGCGCTAATTATGACGCCTATGTGAAAAAATTTAGCAACGACGGCGCGTTGGACGCAACCTTCGGCGCTTCCGGCGAGCTGACAGTGGAAGCGGGGATTTTAATCGGCGCGGGCGAGTCCGATGAGCTACCGATAGAAATGGGGCTGGGGACGGATTCCTCTGACAATATCTACGTCGCCTATTACAAAGATTTAGCGCTGGACGGCGCTGATTACGCAGTCTATATCAGGAAATACTCTTCTGTCGGCGTTATTGTTTCCGCTTTTGGCTCTTCTGGCACTTTGACGGTGGCCAACGGCAGTTTGGCCGACACTTTCCCCACGCTGACTATTTCTTCTGCCAACAATCTTTATGTCGGCTACGTGGAGTGGGAGCTGAATTTTTCTGATGCTAGAGTGAAAATCAAAAAATATAATTCTTCCGGGACGCTAGACAGCGCTTTCGGTTCTTCCGGTGTGGCTAGCTACGACAATGTCGGCAGTATTGACCGCGAAGCTAGATTGGCTTTGGATTCTACCGGAGGGGTGTATCTTGTGTCTGGCAATGTGGACAATCTCGGCGCGCCGACTAGCTACAAAATTTTCTTGACCAAATTTTCTGCCACGGGCGCTGTCTCTTCGGCTTTTGGTACGGGCGGGACTATCACCTTAGCCACTTCAGCTAATGCGAACCTTTATCCTTCTATCGCCATAGATTCGGCGGACAATATTTATGTTACTTGGACGCAATATGCCACCAGTAACAATATCAAACTTCGCGTTTATAATACGGCCGGGACGCTCAATACAGCGGTGGGCGACGGGGGGACTTTGACCATGGATTCCACGACGGCCAATGCCAATCAGGTAGCCATTGCTGTCGGCACAGGTGACGCGGTCTATTTCGCTTGGTCAAACGGAGCGATATCTGGCGCTAAATATGATTTTACCGGCGGTTCGACCGTTTATTACGCTTCTGGCACTTTGGAATCAGCCACGATGGACACGGGCTCTAGCACTCAAGTTTACGGCAATCTCTCTTGGTCGGTGACGACACCGGCTGGGACGACAGTTTTGTTCCAAGTGGCCACCTCGACGACTGACGGGAGCTATGTTTATCGCGGGCCGGGCGGATTTCTCGACACTTATTACACTACCGCTGGCAGTGAAAATATCTGGTCGGGGGCGGACAGCCAGAGATATTTCCGCTACAAAGCCTTCTTGGCGACGACCGATACGGCCACGACGGCAAGTCTAGCGAGCGTCACTATCGCCTTCAATCTACCCCCTTCGGATCCTACTTCTTTAGGACCGGTGGCTACTACCGCCGGCAATTCTACCAACGATACTAGACCGAGTTTCACTTTCGCTTTGGCCGATAGCGATACGGCTGATACGGTCGGTTATCGTATTCAAATTGGCCAAGTGAGCGATTTTTCCTCCAATGCCGTTGATTATGCTTCGGCCATGGACGCGCAGGGTAGCGCTAGTTTTGCGGTGGGGCAAGCGACAGGCAATGGTGCCTATACGACGGGTAGCGCCAATCAATTTTTGGGTGAAGACAATTACTATTGGCGAGTGAAGGCTATTGATGAAAATTCGCTGGAGAGTTCTTGGGCGACGGCTAATTCTGGCGCGGTGGCTTTCGTTGTTTCCCTGCCTCCTTCCTATACGGCGCCTACCGAATCAGTAGGCGGGGGTGGCGGAGCAGAGTCCCCTGTTTCCGCGCCGGAGAAAAAGACCACCGAGACTTTTGCCGGTAATTTTTCCCTAAATATTAACGACAATCAAACCAATACCACCAGCCTGGAAGTTAATCTCCGTCTAGTAGCGCCGACCGATACGGCCGAAATGGAGATTTCCAATTTCCCTGACTTCAGAGAATCAGTGAAAACGAAATTGGCCAAAGAGAAAAAATGGCTTCTTTGCAACGAAAAAGACACCGTTACGGTTGGGAAAGCCAATATCAATCAGCGCGCTTGTTTGGAGGGCGAATACAGTGTTTACGTCAGATTCTACAATACCAAGGGAGCGATGTCGGTGGCTATTAAGGATACTATTTCCTATCGTCTGGAAACGAGGCAAGTGACGGAAGGCGCGCAAAAGTCAGTTTCCGGCCCTAGTCCTACGCAAGGATCAACAGACGTTGGTGGCGGTGGTCAAAGCAATACTCCGTCTGGCGGAGAGAGCGCTACTTCTCCGGCTGTCGTGGTGACTCCTAATATTTCTTTTAATAACAATATGCGAATCGGTTCCAATGGCGTGGAGGTCAAGTCCTTGCAGATATTCTTGAATAAAAATGGGTTCACAATAGCCGATAATGGTTCTGGCTCTCCCGGCAACGAAACGCAGTATTACGGCGCGCTCACCGCCAAAGCGGTGGCCAGATATCAAGAAGCTCACGCCGGAGAAATCCTCTCTCCTCTAGGCTATACCAAGGGTACGGGCGTTTTCGGCCCCGCGACGAGGAAATATATCAATTCCTTGCGGTAGAGCAGGATCGGTATACCTCTGGGTATATCTCGTCAGTCTTCGCTCCTCTCGCCGACAATCCTGCTCTTTTGTATTGGAAAGCGAGATATTGAACAGGCTCTTACGGATAACAGCTATCGGCACTACGATATCATTTTCGCAAATCATCTGCCGATAAATCTGCTTGCTTGAGGATGGTATGTAGAGTTCCGACAGGCAGGTCTTTAGTGTGAAAGGGCACGGTGGTTCTCTGCCCCTTTTTGGGATGATAAAAAAACATAATGGCTTCCTGTGACATAGTCGAGCTGGAAGCCATTATGTTTGAGTAAACTGATTAGTTTCTTGGCGGTTAGACGAGGGAGCTTCGGCATAGCAAAATATTATCGGCTGATGGCTGGCTCTACTTGCACGGACGAGATAAAGCTATTGTCATCAGAGGGTACTGGCTCTTTGTGCTGGACCAAGCTTGCGATATAGCCACTGATAGCGTCTTCTGCCATTTTTTTGGCGGTATCAAGGTCTTTGCCATAAGTAACACATCCTGGCAAAGCCGGCACGATAACCGTAAATCCTCCCTCTGGCTCGGCTCGAAAAACTAAGTTGTAAGATAATTGTTTCATAACAACATTATTATAGCACATTCTTGTTGATGCGGAAGCTATTTTGACACGTTTGGGAGTTGAGCTTCTAAATAGCCAGCAATCTAAAGATGCTCCTCACCATGGGGGCATTTTTTTGATTTCATTTAAGTAATTCGCTTCAATTCGTGTAATTCGCGTCTACAGCTTCTTTTTAATCGTCGGATATTCTTTGGTCAGCACCGAGATGGTGGCGACTGCCGGGACAGCGAGCAGGACGCCCATGATGCCGGCCAATTTCCCACCGATAAGGAGCGCTACTAGGGTGACAAAAGGCGAGATACCGAGAGCTTTTTGCATTACTTTCGGCACGACGATTTGATTTTCCAATTGTTGAATAATAATGTAGAAAATCATCACGGCAAAGGCTAACCATGGCGAACCAGTCAGATAGGCGATGGCTACCGCGGGGATAGCCGAAATGATTGGGCCGATAGTCGGGATGACTTCCAAGAGGCCCGCCAAAACGCCGAGAGTCAAAGCGTAATCCACTCTCAAAACGAAAAGTCCGATAGTAGTCATGAGACCAATGACGCCCATCAGAGTTAATTGTCCCAAGACCCAAGCGCCCATTTTGTCGCCGATTTTTTTGCTGACTTCCACGATATAGGCTTTTTCCGAGATAGGCATTAGAGAAACGAAAAACCTTCTAATGCCATCTTCTTCCAGAAGCAAAAACAAAGTCAAAATTAAAATATAAAAAACGGTAGTTAGTCCGCCGAAGACATTGCCGGCGGATTTGAAGATCGTGCTGGCGACATTGCCAAAGGTGGAAGACGCCGACTGCAAAGAACTAGGCGAAGTCAGGGCGCTCTCACCAGAGAAAGAACCAAAGAGATCGTTGATTTTGACCGAATAAGTTTCCAATTTCAAAGGCAGATTTTGCACCTGATCAATGACGGGCGGGATGACCAAGTAGCCGATCATGCCCACGACCAAGACCATACCCAAATAAATGAGCAAGATAGACATTATTCGCGGGATATTGAAGCGAATCTTGATTTTGTCCACCAAGGGAGAGAGGGCGGCATGAAGAATAACAACGACAAAAAGCGTCATGAAAACATCCAGGAGATCAACGATGAGGATGAAGCCGACGAGCACCACGAGCACGCGGATAATGCTCATCCAAGAAATATCCCAAGTAATGATTTGTTTCGGAGTGGTCATTTTATTTTTATTAATACTATACACTACGGATTTATTACGGATATACGGACGATACGGATTAAGCAACGGGCATCATAGACATAAATTGACATTATCTGTATATCCGTATTTGTCCGTAGTGTCTAGTGGCTATTCTTTCTTTTCTTCTTTCTTCTCTTGGGCAGGAGCTTCCCCTTCCGCTTCTTCTTCCGGTTTCTTTTCTATTGCCTCGCCGACAGCTTCCACGTTTTCCTCTACTTTTTCTTCCAGAGCGGCTAGCTCCTCCTCGCTACGAGGCGGATTGACGATAGCGATAGTCTCTTCCGGATCGGTCAAAAGTTCTATGTTAGCAGGGATTTGCAAATCACTTACTTTGATTGAATCTTCAAAAGTTGCCAATTTGGCGATATTTACTGTAATCTCGTGCGGGATATTGGCGGGAAGACATTTCACTGCCACAGCAGTCTTATTGGTGATAAGTGTTCCTTCTAGATCCTTGACGGCTGGCGCTTCACCAATGAAAACGAGTGGCACTTCCGTCTCAATCTCTTCGTCCATTCTTACTTCATAAAAATCCGCGTGAATCGGCTCGTCGGAGACCGGATCGTTTTGCAAGTCGTGAATCAAAACATTGTGAGGCTGGCTTTCGCCAGCGATGGCTAGCTCCAACAAAGAAGTCTCGCCAGTTTGACGAAAAATGCGATTGAAAGCATTTTTCTCTACCGCGAGATTGATATTTTCTTTACCTTTGCCATACAAAATAGCGGGGACTAATCCCTTAGCTCGGAGGGCGACAAGTCTGCTCCCCGTATCGGTTCTTTTTTGCGCTTCTAGTTGGTAGGCGGTCATCTGATACCTTTCAGCCCTCTTTTGTTAATTCTGGTAATTTTCTGGAAATCGCCGTCAAAATCTTTTAATTCTTTGACGAAATCCATAATATCATTGTCGCTAATCGGTCCCATTTCCACGAATTGCATCATCTCGCCGATTTTGGTATCCATTTTGATTTTACTTTGCGGGCCATCAAAAGCTTTGCCATCCATTTGCGAAAAACTGGCCATGATGGCGTTGCCACAATCTCGGCAAATCAGCCGACTGACATAACTTTTATTAAATTGGGCGACGGTTTTGATGTCCCTTTCGTCATAATTGGCGCCACAAAAAGGACAGTGAATCAATCGCTGGATGTCGGGATTCAATCCTTCAGATTCAAAAAGGTTGGAAAAATCCATAGGTTTTTTGTTTTAATAACGCGACGCCAATATGCGAATGGCATGCGAATCTACGAATCTCATGCGAATTTATTCGCGCAAGCATTCGTCATATTCGCATACATTTGTAGATTCGCATCGGTTTAATATATTCTAGCAGAAAAGACATTTCTCGGCAAGATTTTTAATGCGTCCGAAAGGAATCGCCACAACACCACACGGAGCGCGTGGCGCCCAGAACCCTACGTGGTTCTTGGGCGAACCTCTGGCCTTTGGCTCCCCGCCTGCCATCGCCAATGCCCCCAAGAGGAATCGAACCTCTATCTCAGGCTCCGCAAGCCTACGTTCTATCCTTTATACTATGGGGGCTCAGGCAGTGGCGGGCACGGCGCAAGGCAACGCTCTATCCAACTGAGCTACGGAGACAAACAAAAACCCCTACACAGGGGTTATTTTAGCATGAAAACATATTTTTGGCCACCACTTTCACTGTTATTTGTGCAGGAAAGCGGCGACACGATCGGCGGAGTCGCGATCGCTTCTTTCTATTTTGATCAAAGTCTTGGGAAAGAATTTGGTGACTTCCTCCGGTTTTTTATCACCCAAGAGCACAGGGATAACGGGCGAAAGTTTCGATTTGCTGATAAAATAGAGCGCGCTACCGGAAGCTTCTGCCCAATAGCTTTGCAGATTGGCAAAAGGATAGAGTCGGCCTTCAATAAAGATACCTCTGTCGGATAATTCAAAATGTAAGGTTTTGGGCGAAGCGACCAAATACCAAAAAAGCGCCAAGGCCAAGAAGATGATAGTAATACCGGGGATCCAGTCGCGAGTGTAAAAAGAATAAGCGGAAGCGCCCAAAATTATTGCAAAAACAATAACGAGCTTCATCGCGTTTAATTGTTTTTTTTCTTCACCGGCCTCCCAGCTGATGAATATTTTTTTATTTTCCATTGAACCTCCTTTTCGTCTTTATCTTATTCCTTTCGCGATATATTGGCAAGACGGAATTAGATTTTTTCCAAAGAAAAAGGCTCCGCGGACAGGCCGGGGAGCCAAAGTACAGAAGTTTCGCGATGGAGACAGAGGATGTCCCATCGCTCGGGAAAGTCTTTGGAGCAGAAAGAATACGACAGCGAATACTTCTCGCTAATCGCTTGGAGCTGGTTGCCCCCGGCGAAGCCGGAAGCTTATCCGACGCATGCCCCCATTTTTGCTGATGATCTTCAGCTTGTCGAAAGGCCGTGGCCGTCGTCTTCTTGGCCGTGCGTCATCCGGGTCTTGCTTTCGCCGATGTTCTTCGTGTGATGCAGATGGCCGATGTCGCGATCGATGGATGCGCTGGTCGGCCGGGTGAGCGTTCTCTTCATGGCAGTAGCCCCTCCTTGGGGCGGAAGCTGCTTTTTCGAAACCCGCTTAAAACGAATCGTACGGATTGACAGGAGGTCGTCCTGTCGCGAACTACAAAAGTTTTTTACAACTGTCTGGTGAAATCGATACTGCGTTGTCTGCAACTTCCTTTTCGTGGAGTTTGATCCGTTAGGCCAAATCCCCCTTTCTATTTTTTTCGCGCGTTAGCAATCAGGGCAATCAGGGCCAGAGATTGTGAACAAAAAAGATTATTAACGCGCGAATGGTTTCCTATCTACCTATATCATACGACAACATTTTTTGTTGTCAAGCGACGAACAAGTAGGCTTAGAAATTTTTGTCATTCCCATGAAAATGGGAATCCAAAACAACAAGAAAAATATAATTAATAATGTACTGGATCCCCAATCAAGTTGGGGATGACACGCTACTCCCTCATCGCATCACTGATGGCCAGCATTACTTTTTTGTCAAAAATGTCAGGAATGATTTGGTCAGAAGTGGGGTTTTCCACTATATCGGCCAAAGCTTTGGCGGCTTTCAATTTCATCTCGTCGGTGATTTCTTTTTTCCCGTAGCGAAAAACGCCGTGGAAAATGCCGGGGAAAACCAGCGCGTTATTGATTTGGTTGGGGAAATCCGAACGCCCAGTGGCGACCACTTTGGCGCCAAATTTTTTGGCCTCATCCGGCATAATTTCCGGCACAGGATTGGCGAGGGCAAAAATGATCGGGTCATTTCCCATACTTTTGATCATTTTTTCAGTCAGTAAATCAGGCCTGGAAACACCGATGAAAACATCGCGACCAGCAATCATTTCTTCTAGCGGAATATCACATTGAGGATTTTCCCCGCTCTCATCAACCAACGCCTTTTTGTATTTATTTATTTCCGCGCGAGTACGACAAATAGACCCTTGGCTATCCACGAAAATGATGTTTTTTATGCCATAAAGCAGGAGCAATCTACCAATAGCTGTGCCCGCCGCGCCAGTGCCATTGATTAAAACTTTCAAATCTTCAATCTTTTTTCCGACCACTTTAGTCGCGTTAATCAATCCCGCCAAGACGACAATAGCCGTGCCGTGTTGGTCGTCGTGCATGACGGGAATATCCAGCTCTTTTTTCAGTCTTTCCTCAATCTCAAAACATCGGGGCGCGGAAATATCTTCTAGGTTGATAGCGCCGAAGACTGGACAGATATTTTTCACAGTCTGGACAAATTCTTCCACATTTTGCGTTTTGATAGCGATAGGGAAGGCGTCAATATCGGCAAATTTTTTGAATAATACGCATTTACCTTCCATTACGGGTATCGCCGCTTCGGCGCCAAGATTGCCGAGTCCCAAGACAGCCGAGCCATCGGTAATGACGGCTACCATGCGACCTTTGAGCGTCAGCTTAGATGCTTTCTCTGGATCCTTGAATATCTCTTGCGAAACAGCGCCTACGCCAGGCGTGTATACGGTAGACAGCGCGTCGCGATTGGCCACATCAAAAATATTAAACGTTTTGATAACGCCTTTTTCTTTGCCATAAAGTTCTAAAGATTTATTAGAATAATCGTGAAACATAGCTTTCCCACTCTAACAAAAGCTCAACAAAAAAGCTACTGCCAAAACTAGAAACGCCCCGCTTGCGCGCGGGGCGTTCTATGAGAATGTGAGCCCGCAGGCTCGGAGGGGATATCCCCTCGTAAAAAAAAGTAGGTGAGACGCTGTCCCCGTTTTCAAGGCGGAAAACTTACCGGCAAAAAGTCTTGGGGAGAACCTTTCGCTGGCGGTTGGGCTAATCTCAAGGCAAAAACGGGTAATCAGTGGGCGTTTTCAGACTTCCGGGGTTTTGGCCGTCCCAAGAAATCTGGTCTTCTAAGACCAACTTTGTTGCCCACCATTGCCAGGCGCGCTCTTTCTCATTGACCCTTTTTGCCAAACTTTCAGCGTCATCTTCCGGACGAATCAAGACCGGATAATGGAAAAAAAGTGGCCCTTGGTCGTATTCGTCAGTAACAAAATGCATACTGACGGCGGAGGCGGTTACCTCGCCTTTTTTATAGGCCTCCATCACCGCTTTGTGGACAAAGTGGCCGTACATTCCCTGTCCGCCAAAGCGGGGCAAAGGTCCCGGATGGATATTGATGGTTTTGGCCGGATTTAGCCCCTTGGTCAATTTCAGCCAGCCGGAGAGAGCGATCAAATCGGGCTGGTATTTAGCGACCAACTTTTGATATTCCTCGGCTTCATATAGTCCGGGGAAATATTCAAAAGACACCTTTAAGTTTTTGGCGATTTGAAAAACACCCCCTTCCGGTTGCGAGGAGACTACAGCCACGATCTCGGCAGGCAGGAGCCCTGTTCGCGTGTGTTCCACCAATTCTTTGAAGCCCGAACCGCCCCCATCTTTGGAGCCGGAGGCAAAAACTAAGATTTTTTTCATAATTTTCTCCTTGCGGGGGGTAGCCCTTAAAGGGTCTTTTTTGGGCTATCAAAGAGCTAAAGATCTTTTTCTTCAATTATTATACCCCAATCTAGCCCCTTTTCAATACTAATGATTTGGGCTTACACTATTGCGCGGTCGCGCATTAGTGTCGTGCCATGCGGGACTATAGTTTAAACAACCTCTAGTTACTGAAGCTTGTTGGTGGTTGATTCGAGCTCTTCTGCGCTAGGGATCAAAGTCGTTTTTTCCAGCAGGACTTTTGAAGTGATATCGCTCGTCTCTTGCATCGGGACAATATGGATATGAGCATGCGGGACATCAAATCCCATCGTCATGATGCCAGTTTTTAGCGGCTTTAGCTCCTCATCGATATGCTTGGACAATTTCTTGACCACTAACATTAGTTTGGAAAAATTTTCGTCTCCAATATTATAAAAATCGGGGATATGCTCTTTGGGCACGACCAGAGTATGCCCTTCTCGGATTGGATGAATATCCAAGAACGCTAGACAATTTTCGTCCTCATAGATTTTGTAGCAAGAAATCTCGCCGGCTATTATTTTGCAAAAAATGCAGGTGTCTGTCATGGGGTTATTCTAGCTATAAAATTCAAATAATTTTTTGTTCTTGGCTTGAATTGTTCAAAGTAGATAATCTCAAATCCATATTTTTCCAATAAATTCTCCGTCTCTTTTTTAGTATAAAAACTAAACCATCTTGGTCTGTTCACCCCTGAAGTTTGTCGGTATCCTTCTGTATCTCCTTCTATTAAACCAAGTCCAAGAAAGCCTCCTTTTTTCAAAATTCTTCTGATTTCCTCAAAGGGTTTTGATGTATTTGATTTAGGGATATGTAGCAAAGAGGTGTATGCCCAAACACCATCAAACGAATTATTCTCAAAAGGTAGTTTGTTAAAATCTCCATGAACAGTTTTTAGACCTTTTTTTTCACAAAGGCTGACCATTTGTTCTGATGCGTCAAGGCAAACGACATCAATGCCCCTCTCTTTTAGTAGCAAGCCATCTCTTCCTGGGCCACTGCCAATATCAAGGACTTTATTTTTTGCTAATTCGGCAAATTTATCAATAAATGTTCGGGGGAATTTATCCCAAAAATCAAAGGTCTCATCATCATATTCTTTTGCCATTCGGTCGTAAGTTCTTATAGTTTTTGTGTCCATAACTTAAATGTAGATTACAATCGGGTTGTTGGGGGTGGACCCATTGCCAAAACGGAAGGTACAGGATTCGAACCTGTGAGGAGCTTGCGCCCCAACCGCATTTCGAGTGCGGCGCGTTAGACCACTCTGCCAACCTTCCGCGGTGTTGTCTACAATATCTTTCTTTTTATTGCCTCGTCTATTACTGCAACAAAGAATAGAGGGTGGGTCTTCCATCGATTTTGGTCTTTAGCATTCAATTGTCCTATTAAATCTTCATTTGAGTATTTTTCGACCAACTTTAGATATCTTTGATAAGTATCTCCGTGCGGGCTCTTCAAGGTTTCCATAAAGGACGCAATGGTTTCGATGAGTAGGGCCGCGTTGGCACTGTTCAGATCTAGCCCACCAGAAGATGATCCAGCCTCGGTTCCTGGAGTTATTTTTCTCTTGCTAAATAAGTCAAATACTTCGCCCATAATTTGCAGTTTTACTTCAAGAAGTTTACGATTTCGGGGGATAGCTTTTGGCTAGAACGCAATCCTTTTTGCAAGATCAGCCAGTTGCCCTCTGATGATTTTACTCCATATTGGCCTTTTCGCCAAATTTCTTGGACACTTTTCTGGTATTCTTCCTTGGACAATGGCCAAGTGGAGAGAGTGGGGTTGAAAATTAAGTATTCGGTATCATGGGTTCCTCCCTCAAATTGGTAGATTTTGTCGCGGTGGGTCAAATGCGGAACGATATTTTCCTGCGCGGTGACGGAGGCATCTTTGGGAATCTGCGCAATAATTAGTTTGCCTCGTGTGGTCTCCACGCTTTCCGTCAGGAAATCTTTGTCGGCCAATTTCAGCAAGGGCCTCGGAATGTTTGGCGTAAATAACAACAAAAGGTTGACAAGCAGTAAGCTATAAGCCGTCAGCAAAATGAATTTTTCATAATTAAGTTTTTCGTGAAATCTTTTTAGTACTGTAAAGAGGTTGGCTATACCATAGATGGTAGCAATAGCCAGGATCGGCGCGATGGTGGCGGAATAGTGAAAGCCGGTCGTCCAATACAAAGAATTGGCGGAAAAAAATCTTTCCGCCAAAGTCGGCAATAAGATGATGGCGACGGGTGTGAGAATTGACAGTCCCAAAAACGGCGCCAAGAGCTTGAGCATCGTGTTGGTCTTTACGGCCGGCAAGAAAAATACTTTCAGCGAATAAATCGGCTTGACGATAAGAGTTTTCAACGCTTCTGGCAAATCAGCTCCCAGAGGGGTGAGCGACCAATACTGATAGGGCGCGCCGGCTATCTTGGGAATAACGAATTTTGTTATCATTACAAACCAGCCACCGCCTAGAATAATCGTGGCTATTCCCACCCACCATTCTTTTTGCAACAAGGCATATATCCCTAGCGCGACGACAACTAACGCCAGATTTTCTTTCGTGAGCAGTATGATGGCCACGAAAAAGAAATACCAAAACCAGCGTTTTTTCGTCAGAAAATAAAAGGCGAAGGGAAAGGCGAAAAGGAAAAAGGCGATTTCGTGGAAGTCAAAAGCCACGGCTGACTGGATACCCCAGAAAATTAGATAACCGAGCGAAATAGTTATTGCTATCAAGTGGCTTTTCAATTTGTCACGAGCGATCCAAAATATCGGCAAAGCGCCGAAAGCTATCAGAAAGCCTTGCGCGAGAAAAAGCATATTGGGGCTACTCCAGAGCCAATACAGTGGCGCGAGGAGAATTAAAATGGGATGGAAATGGTCGCCCAAGATATTGCCAATGTCCCTGACGGAATTGGCGCTCCACTGTAATTTGGAATAATGCCAGACGGCCTGGTCGAAAATACCGAGATCATAGGCGTGCGAGCCGAAATTATTATGCTGAATGATGGCGTAGACGGAATAAGCAATAGCAAAAAAGGCTATCAGGATGTAGATGTCGTATTTTTTCATAGTATTTTATGAGCATTGCTTAACTTTGCTTTATAAAATGAAATAAATCACCTTGCTTACCGTACAATAACAGGTTATTTCTATCAGTCGATGCGTATTCTGATGTCCGACATCTGGGCATCCTTTGATGTCGGACATCTTGGCGGTGAATGTCTGGTGTGATATATATACAATAAGGTCAAAGTTAAGCAACACTCATAGTATTTTATAACCATCTCTTGACTGGATGATTGTTCTCTCAGCTACAACCTTGCTCCCGATCTGAGGTTCATTAACGCAGAATTACGCAGAAAAAATTATCGAAAATAAATTTGTGAAATTCGTTTCTGATTCGCGTAATTAGAGTACAGCGAAGATGACAAAAAGAAATATGAAGACGATAGAAAGAACGAGCGTTATGGCCATGCCGATAGCTGAACCGATGAGACTGCCAGTGGCGGCTCGGACAGCCTTTTCTTTGTTGCCATGCCGTAAGATTTCAGCTAGTAAAATACCCAAAAATATGCCCAATAGTCCTCCGAATGGAGGTAAAAGGAAAGTGCCAACCAGCATGCCAAAAAATCCATAGAGCACAGATTTTTTGCCCGCGCCACCATATTTGGCGCCCAGAATGCCCGACAAATAATCGTTAATCGTCGAAAGAACAGCTATCCCCGCTAGCACACCTAGTTCCCAGAGTAAGATATTTTGAAATCCGTCAATGAAACCGAAAATCAAAGCCACCAAAAGCATATACAAGAGTCCGGGGATAGGTAAGAAAGCCCCCGCGATACCAGGGAGCAAAAGTACGGTAAAGATAGCGACCAGTAAAAAATGGGACATGGAGAGGATTTAGGATTCAAGATTTAGGATTCAAGATTCATGAAAGGCTTCCATTCTCGAGTTCTAAATTATGAATCTATTCTTAAGTCTTAAATCATGAATCTTGAATCTATCATCGGACACAAAAACAAACCAAAGAAAATCTTTGCTTTGTTTTTGTTCTTTTGGATTTTTTAAATAAAGTTTACTGCTTGTTGACAGAGCTTATTTCTTGCCTTTTTTGGAAACGGTGGCCAAGATAGCAGTGAAGATGTAGCCGGCCACATAGCCGACAACAAAAGCCAAAATGACTAGACCGATAGCTTTACTCCAATCAAAAGCCAAAACGACAGGGGCGGACTTGACCAAGTGCATACCTAGCACCCAGCCAATAGTTTGGCCAGCTACTCCGAGACCAACCAAAACCAGCCATGCCACATGCGCTAAAGCGGCAAAAGAGCCCACTGCCAAACCAATATTGTTTTTATTCATTTTTACCTCAAACTTCACAAATTACTAATATGATATCGACCTACTGTTTTTTCTTGCCGACAGATAGCAGTCCATCGTAAATCAAAGCAAAGGCCCCCGCGATAATGAAGCCTTTGACAAAACCCCAAAAACCTCCGATTAAGGCTCCCAGCCAAGAAACAGTGTAGCCGTAGGAGCTACCGTATTTGGCAATAAAGCTGCCCACTACCTCTGTTCCGGGGACTTTGAGTATTACGCCCGCGGTAACGAGTATGGTCATCAGGCCGACGAGTAGGCCACCCGCTAAGGCAAAACGAGAAACGCTAAGTTTTTGCATAATACCTCCTGTTTTTATTTATACACAAGTTATACAACAAAAAGACAATCATCGCAACCGAAGCCTGTGGATATTTATTGTCAGTACAAAAATATCAGATTAATAAATGGACTCTCAAGGAGAGGTAATTGTATAGGAGATACCAATTGAGTTTACCCGCTATTTTTTTCAACATCAAGACTTTGAGGATGGTGACAAAAATAACGTAGAATAAAAGATTGATAGCAAATTTCAACGTGTTTAGCAAATACAAAATGATTTGCGAAATCCTGCCATAATATTTCGCGTGGTAGAGATAGACACTGCGGAAATAGAGACGAAGTTTCTTGTGTAGCCCCTGGATTTTGATGCTTGTAATCTGATGATGAAAGACAGAAAACGTTGGTAAATAGATAATCTCTAATCCCCTATCGCTGATTTTTTTACAAAAATCAGTTTCTTCTCGGAACATGAAAAATCTTTCATCTAATCCGTCCACCCTCTCCCACACTTTCTTTTTGAAAATCATCAAAGCTCCGCCGACATGAGCGGGGCGGAGAGTCTTCTCATGGCTAGAGTTAGAGTACAAATATTTTCCTGGTCTTTTCATATCGGGAAGCAGTTTGTTCATAATCTGACCAGTAAGACCGTTTTCCGCCAGAGTCGTGGCAAAATTGGGGAATTGAGCAAAAGCGCTGGGTTGGAGCGAGCCATCGGTATTGAGAAGCTTTGGCCCTACAAGACCGCAATCAGGATTTTCTTCTAGATATTCTACCGCTTTCTCAAAACTTCTATCCACGAACTCAATATCGGAATTGACGAGGAAGATGAGCGCTCCTTGGGCGACTTTTATTCCTTGGTTGCACGCCTTGGCGAAACCAAGATTGGACACATTTTTAATGATTTTGACCTGGGGGTATGGTTTTTTTAATGCCTGGACAGAATCATCGCTAGACGCATTATCAATCACGACAATCTCGGTTTTTGATGGGAAAAACTTGCTTATACTTTTCAAGCAGGAGAGCAGAAGATCCCGTGTATTATAATTGACTATTACTATAGAGATGTTCATTGCGCCTCCGTTTTTCCTAGTACCATGCGAATCATATTTTTGTTTAGTCCGCCAACGGCCCAGAGAGCTACGGGGTAAGAGATAATGCCCACGATGATTTGCAAGGCAAAATTGTTAAGTCCTAGGAATTTCACCGCGACGCCCATGATGATTGACGCCACCGTGGCTTTCAGTAAATAGCCAAGCTTGGGGTACCAGGCGAATCCTCGCCAGAGGATGAAATAAGCGGCAGAGACCGCCCAGACTTCGGTTGCCACCGTTATCACCGCGGCGGCGTAATAAGAATAGAGGGGAATGAATATCAGATTGGCGATGATATTAAGAGCGAGGCTGGTCATATATATTTTCAACAATCTCTTCTGCATATTGCCGGCGATGATAGCGTTGCCCGCCAGATTGCCAAAGAAAATGATACCGACGGCGAAGATCAATATCTGCAGTAGCGGAACTGACAGAGTGAATTCTGGACCAGCCACGATGCTGATAATTTGCTTGGCCGTGACGAATACTCCAACCACGATTGGTAGGGCCATCAAGGCGAGAAAATCAAAAGTTTTCTGGAAAGAATTTGCCAGTCGGTTGTCTTTTTTCGCGATGTAACTTGATATTATCGGAAAAGTAGAACCGACAAAGATGGCGGGGATAGTAATCAAGATTTCTATTATCTTATACGGAGCGCCATAAATACCCACCGACCAACTGTCTTTGAGGAGTGACAATATCACTTGGTCTATCTTAAAATAAATGAGTCCCATAATCACGACTAGTCCCAGAGGGACAGCTTCGAGGAAGACCTGTTTCCAATAGGAGAAATCAAATCGCAAGCGAACCTTCAAAAATTTACTAGCCAGAGCAAAGGAAATAGCAAAAGACAAAACATTACCAAAGACATTGGCTATTATTATGGAAAGGAAGCCGTAGTCGGCATGGATAAAAAGGATCACTAGCAGGAGTATCAGCGCGCGTCCCACGATATCGGAGATGACAAATTTGTCCATGCGTAGATTGACTTGAAAGAGAGCCACCAGCAATTGGTTCAAAAGGATGAAAAAGGAAGAAAAACCGGCAATAGCTACGCCCAATTTCACATTCATACTATATTGGGGGATAAAGATGGCGATGAGAGGGGGAACAATAAGTAGCGTTATGGCCAGGAGTATTCTCAAGGTAAAAATATTGTTAAAAATACGCTCTTTTTTTTCGGGAGTTTTGGCGATATCTCGGACGATGATAGAAAAGAGACCAAAATCAGCCACGATAGCAAAAAATCCCAAAAAAGCAAAGACGGTAGTGTATTCGCCATAACCTGTTACCGAGAGGTAGCGGGTTAGTAAAAAAATAGTAGCGACACCGATGAGTGTCGTCACTCCCTTGCTAATGATCTGGATAATAGTATTGTAGGCCACCCTACTGGTGAGAGTTTTTCTCATTTTGTTTCTTGGAAGACTCTTTCTTTTTTTATAAACGGTGTTTGTTGGTTAAAATCCGAACTTTTTTTGACGAAAATCCGGAAGTTGAAATCTGAAATCCAATCGCTCGGGCGGGCAAAAATTCCTTCCCCCCAACCCCCTTCCTTTTTGCCCGCCCTCGCTTTCCGATTCCGATTTTTCCGCCGCCGCCGAATT
>CAYHEQ010000008.1:0-28772 GCA_964355795.1 uncultured Candidatus Saccharibacteria bacterium | reverse complement strand
GTCAGTGACTGGAGTTCAGACGTGTGCTCTTCCGATCTATATTTTTTGATTAGTTGATACTTTTTTCTAGCCTCAATCTTGTTGAGATCGGAAAGAAGTAGCGTAGCCCCTTTGGGGCTACGCTGGAGACGAATTAACGAATGTTCCCTCTGCGGTCGGGGGTGGTGCCGACGGCGAGAGTGGAATTTTCCGACACATACTGTTCCACCCACCTTTCTGTTTCCTGCGCTTCTTCGAAGCTGATGGAGCACGAAGGGGAGTACTCCATACACAGGGCCGAGAGCTTATTTTCCTCCTCTCGGCTGAGGAAACCTGTGCGATAAAATTTCTCGTACAGGTTAGAAATATCTTGCCACCCGTTCTTGGATGCTTGTTTTTCAAAGCGCGCCCAAATCGGGGAGCCCGGTAGAATCACCTCTGTGAAACAACCGAACTCTATCAATATGTCGTCGTAGCGCTCGACCATCGAGCAGACAAAGCTTCTCAGCTCCTCCAGCCCTTTCGGTGTTGCGCCTTCTCCAACGACCGCCGCTGTCCGAATGAAAATACCATTAGCTTTACAGGCTTTGAGGCATTTTTCAATCGGCAGGGCTTTGTGATGGGCAGAAAGAGTTTCTCTGTTCCATCCATCCAGCCCAACATACGCGATGCGTATGCCCGCCTCCTTCAAAAGAGACGCGGTAGATTCCGTAATGCTGTTACTGGTGAGGTAACAGTATCGCGAAATCTTCGGGACACCGAACTTCTGTCGCTCTGTTAGATAAGAGGTTAGCCATGCCTCTTTACCGGACAGAGTCGGAAGCCATTGGCTACTAACATCAAACAGCCAATTGGCCCCGAACTGTTCGACCAGTTGCCTTTCTTGCTCAAAAATTTGAGCAAGATTGGCTACTGGCTTGGACAACACATCTTGAAGCCCGCAGAAATCGCAGGCTCTTCCAGTCGTGTATGCCCAAGAGCAACCTCTGACGGACTCCGCTATCAGTTGACGAATTCCAGCAAAGGGACCGTGATGGAAATCTTTCTCCATCGTGTCCAGCCTTTCTGAAATTCCGAGGTAGCCGTTGTAGGAGAGAGGAGCGTAGTGTCCCCACTCGCTCTTCCTACGAAGTTCTCCGTATATACTACCAACGGCGAGTTTCTTCCCGGCCAACATCTGGTCGAGAGTAACTTCGCCGTCTCCTACGGAGACACAATCGATGATGGGGTTGGCTTGGTATGCTCTTGGAGCACACCGCACCAAATGACCACCAACGCCGGTGTTTACCTTTTCTCCATAATGAGCCTTGATCTTGCTCAAGAGGAAAAGGGTGCTTTCCGCGTTGTAATTTAATACCGTCGCCAGCACCCATGGGCGGAAATCATGGGAGAGCGCGTTTTCGATCTGTTCGAAAACGACCCTCTCGAAATCCGTCGTCCATCCCTCATCGATCGCTGTTGCCTCCACTCCGAGGCGGTGAGCGATAGTCAAGAGGGCGGCGATGGAGCCGTTTGGCATGGAAACCATGTCAAAACGGCCCCCGATGAAATCCTCTGCACCGCTCCGATGCAGAAAAATACAGAAATTTTTCATTACTACCCCCCCCTATCCTTTATTTTTTTAAAGATCATTTTACGATTTTATTATAGCATAAATTATATATTCTGTCAATATAAAATAGGCAAAATTGATTAGGCATTTTTACCTGTAAAAAGCCTATTTACAAAGAAGAGAAAGCAAAATATAATGATTCTGCCTAGAAAAATAGACAACAAAAAATGAATAAATACTATGAAGTATTGAAACAATTAGGGCTTAATAATACCGAGATAAGTATTTATCTCGCTTCTCTTGAGACGGGGCCAGCTCCTGTTATTGCTCTAGCAAAGGCTTCTGGGATGAAGAGATCCAGCATCTACAACTTCCTCAATGACTTGATGAGGATAGGGATAATAGTAGCTTCGCCCAAAGGCAATAAATTCGTTTATTCAGCAGTAGCGCCAGAGGGGCTGATGGCACTTGCAGAAAAACAAAAAGAATCTCTCTCGGCTATAATTCCGGAGCTGACAATGTTGATGGGCAAGTCCGGCAGTGAGCGACCAAAGATTAGATTTTACGAAGGAGTGGAAGGGCTCAAGACCGTATATTGGGACACATTGGAACAATCAGAGGATTCAGAGATCCTTGCTTACGCTACCTTTGAAGATATTTACAGAGTTTTCCCAGAAGCATTTCGGCAACAGTATTTGAAAAAGAGGATCAAAAGGAAAATGATAACCAAAGCTATAGCGCGTTCCGGAGAGTATGCTCTCTCGCACGCGAAAAACGACAAAAAAGAATATCGCGAGACAATTGTCTTGCCGGTCGCAGATTTTCCTGTGACTAACGAAATCAATATCTACGGCGACAAGGTGGCCATTATATCTTTTGGAGAAAATAAATTAGGAATCATTATTGAGTCTAAAGAAATCGCCGGTACCCAACGGGCGATATTCAATTTATTGTGGAAGAGCTTGAAGCAGTTGAAGAAATGATGATTTTCGGCTATACTGACTATAGCTACCCCCTCGGGGGTACTCGGGGCATTTTTGCTTCTGTATAAATTTTAAGTGTTACAAAAATGAAATTCTACATCACTACCGCTATTGACTATCTTAATGGCAAGCCGCATATCGGACATGTTTTTGAGAAGATTTTGACCGACACTATCGCTCGTTATCATAGGAGTAAAGGCGAGGAAGTATTTTTTCTCACCGGCTCGGACGAGCATGGCTTCAAGATGCAACAAATGGCCGAAGCCGAAGGCATTACGCCGCAAGAATTGGTTGACCGCAATGTCAAAGAATTTCTCGCTATGAAAGAGAGATTCAATCTTTCTTTCGATAGATTTATTCGCACCACTGATGCCGACCATATGGAGGTGGTAAAGAAAATATGGGAGAGGTGCAAAGCCAAAGGAGATTTGTATTTGAAAAAATATCAAGGTCTTTACTGCACTGGCTGTGAGAGTTTCAAAAAAGAAAGTGATTTAGAAAATGGCAAATGCCCCGATCATGATCGAGCGCCTGACAGAGTGGAAGAAGAAAATTGGTTTTTTCGGCTCACGAATTACACGAAGGAAGTTCGCGAATTAATTACGAATGGTGAATTAAAGATCTATCCGGAGCATCGCAAGAAAGAAGTTTTGAATATCTTAAATGAGCTGGAGGATTTTTCTGTTTCACGCCCGAGGGAAAAGCTAACATGGGGAGTGGATATTCCCGATGACCAAACGCAGGTGATGTATGTGTGGTTTGACGCTTTGGCTAATTATATTTCTGGCGTAGGAGCTTTTACTGACGAAGAGAAATTCAATAAATATTGGCCAGCCGATCTCCACGTCATCGGCAAAGACATTACACGGTTTCACGCTATTTACTGGCCAGCGATGTTGCTCTCGGCGGGAATCGCTGTACCAAAGGCGTTGCTAGTTCACGGCTTCATCACCGCCAAAGGGAAGAAGATGAGCAAAACGCTCGGCAATACAGTTGATGTTGACGAAGCGCTTAGTCGTTATGGTGTTGACGCTCTGCGCTACTTTTTGCTACGCGAAATACCGACAACAGAGGACGGCGATTTTAATTTGGATAGATTTGACATCCGCTATCTTGAACTCGCCAATGGTTTGGGCAATCTAGTCAGTCGCGTAACTACTCTCGCGGAGAAAAACGATATAGTTTTTTCAGGAAAATACGAAGATCTGAAAGACATTACTGTCGAATACGAAGAATGTTTTGTCGAGTTGCGACTAGACAAAGCGTTGGAAGTGGTAGTCAAAAAAATAGAAGCATGCAATGATTACATTTCTCGCGAGGAGCCGTGGGCGATAAAAGACGATAAGGAAAGACTGGAGAATATTGTCGGCGCATGTCTTATCGCGATCAAAGATATTGCCGAAAAGCTCACGCCTTTTGTTCCGGAAACATCTGAAAAAATACTTGCTATTTTCAAAGCAGAAAAGATAGTCAAAGCGGAGCCACTGTTCCCGAAGGAAACATAATCACTGGTGGCCGTTTGTCAATGTGTCTATTTCTATCTGTTGGCGCGAAATTTGAGGTTCGACCTCAAACAGCCAATTCTCGAGGTCGAACCTCTTGTCGGGAATGGTTAGCGCGATCAAGAAAGGGAAGAATTTCTTAATTTTTTATTTTCTTAATTTCTTATCATAACCATGCCCATTCTCTACCCCATCACGGCCATGATTTTGAGCGTTCTGGGAATCAATTTTGACAAATTGATTTTTTCTCGGAACAAAACATCATACAGGGCGTATCTCGCCTATGGATTTTTGTTTGTTTTTTTGGTGACGGTTTTGTTTGGTTATATTTGGCCGAGTTTGTGGTCTATTGACCGAACAGCGTATAGCAGTGTGATGCTGATTATTATTTTGGCTGTGGCTATTGTCGCCAGCATTCGCAATGCTTTATTTTATTACGGATTGATCCGCGAAGGGATTTCGGAGATAGAGCCATTCATGGCCTTTGTGCCACTTTTGACTATCCTTTTTGCCGGCATCGTCTATCCTGACGAGAGGAATATCACCATCTTCATCTTGGCTCTTGTGGCCGGACTGGCTTTGATTTTGACGCATATAGAGAAGAAGCATTTTGTGTTGGACCGGGGGCTAGTGCCGATAGTGGCGGCAGTTTTGCTGGAAGCGCTAGAAAATAATTTGGCCAAAGAACTTTTGACCTCTTATTCTCCCTTGGCTCTCTACGGGGTGAGGACGGCTTTGATTTTTGTCGTCCTTTTCGTTTTTTTCCGACCGATAGTGAAGAGAGGGGCCAGTCGTGACCTCTGGAAACTTTTGGCTGTCAGCTTCCTCTGGGTGGTGGGGATGATGGCTTTTTATTACAGCTATCAGATATTTGGCGTGGTCTATACTTCTCTGATTCTTATGCCAACGCCATTTCTCGCCATTCTTTACTCCCATTTCTTTTTGAAAGAAAAAAAGATTCGTATGAGGAATATCCTCGGACTGGTAGTAGTTCTGATTTGCGTGGCGATAGCGTTGTTTGTAGGACGCTAATTTCTCAAATTAGGCGAATTGCGCGAATAGCATATAGGGGTATTTAATTTAAGAAATCCGTCAAGGTTCGACCTTAAACAACTAATTCTCAAGGTCGAACCTTTTCCACTCATTTTATAAAATAGTCGCTCCTCAAGGTTCGACCTCCCTCCAAAGGCGGGCAGGTAAAAGCCAATTCTCAAGGTCGAACCTTTTCCGCTAGTGAAAATTCGTGTATGATAGATACTCATGCGCATATTAATAAAACTTTTTATCAAGACGATCTGGGTGGGATCGTCAAATTTGCTTTGGAAAAAGATGTGAAGAAGATCGTCTGCGCCGGAACATCGCTCTCTGATAGTAAATTGAATCTTGAAATGGCACAGCAATATCCCGGCGTAATATATCCTGCCGTTGGCATCCATCCACACAATGAGGGAGAGGAGTCGGGGCTAAGCATTGATGAGCAAGTCAAGAGTTTGGATGAGTTGATTGCGGAAAATCGTGAACAAATAGTGGCAGTGGGCGAGTGCGGGTTGGACTTTTCTGTTGCTTCCGGGGAGAGGCATAGGGATGCCGAATCCTCAAAGGAAAAGCCTTTGGGGATTTTTAAGGCTTCTCCTTTGGATGCTAATTTTGACGAGCAGAGAAAAGTTTTTCTTGCCCAGATTGATTTGGCGGTTAAGTACAAATTACCCTTACTTCTCCATATCAACAAGGCCTACGATGAAGTGCTAGAGATACTTAAAGCACAAAACACAAACTTCACAAACGGCACAAACAAGGAGGCAAACCTCACAAAACACAAACTAAGAGGAGTTTTTCACTGTTATACCGGCGGGAAAAAAAGAATTGCCAAAATAATTGATCTCGGGTTCTACTTCGGTATCGGGGGTTTGGTGACTTATGATGAGGGGATAATGGGGGTGGTCAAAGAAATCCCTTTGGAAAAGATCTTGCTGGAAACGGACTGCCCCTTTCTCGCCCCTGTGCCTCATCGCGGAGAACGCAATCAACCGGGCTATCTGCCCTTGATTGCTGCCAAAATAGCTGAAATCAAAGGAGTGACGGCGGAGGAAGTGGAAAAAGTAACAACCGAGAACGCGGAGGGACTTTTAAAAATTTAATATTTCAGATCAACGCCGACTTTTTCTGCTACTTGACGAATCCATAGCTCCAGACGATTGACTTTGTTGGAGAGCATGAGCATCTCTTGGAAATAGGCATCCGCTTTCTTCGCGTAGGTATCTACCGATGTTTGCAGATCAGAAAAATCTTCTCGGACTTTGTCGAGTTCTTTGATTAGCTCGGTCTTGGTCGGGAAAACCAATTCCATCGCCTTGATAATCTGTTGGACATCTTTTGTTTCCATGAAGAGGTGATTTTTTAGAATAGGAACCCATTGTTTTCTCGTTACCGTTTTTCGTATTGTGTCATCTTCGCGAAAGCGGAGATCCAGTTCAGCGAAACTATATATATGAGAAAAATGTTCTGGATTCCCGCCTGCGCGGGAATGACACTATCACATAGAGAGGACACTCTACCATTATTATATGTTTTCTGCTGGCGTAGTCAATGAGCCAATCGCAACCTCTAATTTATTTGACAACAGAGCCAAAACAGAGTAAAATGAGGCGACAGTAATGGTTCGCAGTTTGAACCTTAAAATATAGCAACCGAGCCACGCAGTGGTCGGTAAAAATAACCCTCGGCTCGGCGGTCGCTTGCGACCGCCTTTATTTTGTGTAAAAATAGTTATGGCTTATGAAGGCATATTTACGGATTTGTAGAGACAGAGCATTGCTCTGTCTCTACTCGAAAAGACATATCTTTCGCTCTGTTTTTTCGTGTGGTATACTGTAATTAAAGGAGTAGTCCTCCTTCGCGCTCGCGCGCTACGGAGGACAAAATTTACTCTTATATATAGTTTTAGAGGAGGTAAATTTTGGAAGCCGATTTTCGGAAAATTCGCATTGAGAAGATGGAGCATTTGAGGAAGATGGGGGTGGACCCCTATCCTGCGAGATTTGACCGCACGCATACGAGCGCGGAAGCTTTGAAGTTGAAATTGGGCGCGAAGAAAGTGCGAGTCGCCGGACGACTGATGTTGATCCGCGATCTCGGAAGGATTTGTTTCGCCCATATCCAAGACGGAGCGGGCAGGATCCAGATTGCTTTCAACGAAAAAGAAATCGGCAAAGAGCAATACAAATTTTTCATCAAAAATTTCGACCTCGGGGACTTCATCGGCGTAGAGGGTGAGACTTTCAAGACCAAGGCGGGGGAGAAGACGATTCTCGTCAAAAAGTTTGAGATACTGACAAAATCACTTCTTCCTCTCCCTGACAAGTGGCATGGCCTGCAAGACAAAGAAGAGCGTTATCGCCGTCGATATTTAGATCTGATAATGAATCCAGATGTCAAAAAAGTTTTTGAAACAAGAGCAAAGATTTTAGAACTCACTCGAGGGTATCTAACCAAAGACGGCTATACGGAAGTAGATGTGCCAGCGCTCCAGCCTGTTTATGGTGGCGCGGAAGCGTATCCTTTTGTTACTAAACTTCGCGCTCTTGATATGAAATTGTATCTTAGTATCTCTCCAGAATTATATCTCAAAAAATTGCTCGTAGGGGGTTTTGATAAAATTTTTACTATTAGCAAGAATTTTCGCAATGAAGGTATAGACAAATGGCACAACCCAGAATTTTTGATGATGGAAATCTATTCTGCGTATATGGACTATAATGACATGATGAAGCTTGCCGAAGGCCTGTTGCCTTTCCTGGCAAAAAAGATTCGCGGTACAACGACCATTGTTTATGGCGAGAAAAAGATTGATTTCAAAGCGCCATTTAAGAAATATACTATCTATGATGCGATTAAAAAATATGCCGGTATTGATGTGGCAAAATTAAGTGATGTCGCGCTGAAAAAGATAATTAAAAAAAATAAACTTGAGTCGGGCGCCAGAGCAAAAATGATAATGAATATATTTGATGAGCTGGTTCAGCCCCAGTTGATTCAGCCTACCTTTATTCTCGATTATCCTATAGAAGTGTCGCCACTGACTAAAGAGCACAGAAAAGACAAAAGTTTGGTAGAGCGGTTTGAATTATTTATCGGTGGCACGGAATTAGCCAATGCCTATTCTGAGCTCAATAATCCTCTGGAACAAGAAAAACGTTTGACTGAACAAGTCGCGGAAAGAAAAAAAGCGAAAGATTTTGACCCCCACTTTGAGACCAATAAGATAGACGCAGATTTTTTGGAAGCAATAGAGCAGGGTATGCCACCTGCGGGCGGGATAGGTATGGGCATTGATCGTTTGGTTATGTTTTTGACAGGGTCAGAATCCATCCGTGATGTCATCTTATTTCCGTTTATGAGACCGAGAGACAATTAGTCCCAGAACTATGCTAGATATCAATAAGATTCGTAATGAAAAAGAGGTAGTGGAAAAGGCGCTTCTCAAAAGGATGGAGAAGAGCAAATTGAATTTGGACAAAATCTTGAAACTGGATGACCAACGCAAAGAATTGTCAAAGGAAATAGACGACAAAAGAGCCGAGAGGAACGCTTCTTCCAAGAAGAAACCAGACGACGTGACGATTGCAAAAATGAAGGAAGTCGGAGCAGAGATTGTAGAGTTTGAGCAAAAGCTCGAGCCGATAGAAAAAGATTTGAAAGAATTACTCTCTGCGCTACCCAATATTCCGGCTGATGATGTGGTGGCCGGAGGAAAAGAAAATAATAAGATTATCAAAACTTTTGGGACGAAGCCATCTTTTAGTTTTCCGGCGAAAGATCATGTGGAGTTGGCGACGAACTTAAAATTGATCGATTACGAAAGGGCGGTGAAGATGTCGGGTAGCGGATTTTGGTGCTATACGGGAGATGGGGCATTGCTAGAGTGGGCGCTACTTAATTATTGCATAGATTTTCACAAGAAAAATGGCTACACCTTTCTGATGCCTCCGTATCTGCTGACCGAAGAGTCCGCTTATACATCCGGTCATCTGCCGAAATTTCGTGACGATCTTTTTTGGACCAAAGACGGGACTTGTCTCAATGCCACAGCGGAAATGATGTTGGGCAATTACCATCGCGACGAGATTCTCTCCGGTGAAAATCTACCCCTGAAATATTTTGCCTATTCCGCTTGTTTCCGTCGCGAAGCCGGCAGTTATCGCAAGGAAGAGAGGGGGATGATTAGAGGTCATCAATTTAACAAGATTGAAATGTTTCAATTCACCGCTCCCGATGGTTCTTGGGTGGCCTTTGACGAAATGTTGAAAAATGCCGAGAAATTAGTTGAAGGGTTGGGGCTCCATTACCAAACAGTCCAATTGGCCGCCGGCGACTGTTCTGCCGCCATGGCCAAGACGGTAGATATAGAAGTTTGGATTCCTAGTATGGAAGTCTATAAGGAAGTGAGCAGTATTTCCAATGCGCTGGATTATCAAGCGAGACGAGGTGCTACGCGCTACAAATTTGCGGGCGACAAGACAACAGAATTCGTCCATACGCTCAATGGTTCGGGATTGGCCACCAGCCGATTGCTTCCCGCTATCCTAGAGCAATTTCAGCAAGCCGATGGGAGCGTCAAGGTGCCGGAGGTTTTGCAGAAGTGGGTGGGAAAAAGTATTATAAAAGTAGAATAATTTTCAATTTTCAATTTTGTAATTTTCAATAAATTTTCAATGATTAAATTTATCAATTTCTAGATTAAATACAATGCAGATCACAATCTCTGGGAAAAATTTGGAGCTAACGGAGGCGATCAAAAATTATGTCCAGCAAAAAATGGACAAACTGGATCATTATTTGGAAAGCACGGATGTTATTTCTTGCAGTGTGGTGGTAGAAACAAGGGGAGGACAAAAAAGCAAGGGCGCGCCATCGGCCAAAGTAGAGACGATGCTCGTTTTGCCTGGCGTCAAAATCCGTTGCGAAGAAATAGCGAGTGACTTATACGAAGCGATAGATATTGTTCAGGAAAAATTGGAACGAAAAATCAGAGATATCAAGGAGAAAAGCTTGAGCCAGAGGAAAGAAAGGCCTTCGGGAGAAGATGTTTTTTCTCCCAAAGAGCTAGCTAAGATTATTCGCAGGAAGAATCTAGACATGGGCTCGCCTATCACTGAAGACGAAGCTGTTGCGGAGATGGAGATGCTGGGACACGACTTCTATATATATCTAGACGCTATCACGGGCAAAAACGCTGTGGTGTATAGGAGGAAAGATGGGGGATATGGGCTCATTCAAACGCAGTAGTGTTTTGTATGGACAAATTCCAAATTACAAATAACAAATTACAAACAAATCTCAAATTTCAAATATCAAACAATTTGAATTTTTGGCATTGAGTATTGTTTGGGATTTGGTGCTTGTGGCTTGGGATTTTGCGGTGGAGGGTCTCCTCCTTTTTTGGTTGAGCAAAACCTTGCTTTGAGGTATAATGTATAGGGTAGAAATAACACAGCTTTTATGTCGTTACTCGCAAAGATATTGGGTGATTCCAGCAAAAAACAGGTCAAAAAGTTGAGGCCTATCGTTACCAAGATCAACCGATTGGAGGAATCCATTGGTTCTTTTTCGGATGAAGAGCTACGCGGTAAAACCCTAGAATTCAAAAAGACCATCTCCGAAAGATTGGCAAGATTTGACAAAACCGAAGAAGAAGATGGACATGACAATACTGGTCTCAAAGCTCGTCGTCACAAAACCGAACAACAAATTCTCTGGGAGATACTGCCTGAAGCTTTTGCGATCGTCCGCGAGGCGTCCAAGAGGACTCTTGGTATGCGCCATTTTGATGTGCAGATGATTGGTGGTGTGGCGCTCCATCTCGGCAAAATCTCCGAAATGAGAACTGGAGAAGGCAAGACTCTAGTTTCAACACTTGCAATTTATCTCAATGCTTTGTCTGGATTTGGTGTTCATGTGGTAACAGTTAACGATTATCTGGCCAAACGCGACGCGCAGTGGATGGGAAAAATTTTTGATTTTCTGGGGATGAAGGTGGGCGTTATTGTGCATGAGAAATCGTATCTAGTCAGTTTCGACAAAATTTCAAATGACAAAGCCCAAATGACAAATCAAATCCCTGCCTCGCCGGCAGGCAGGCAAAGCTCAAATGACCAAAAAGAAGGGGAGGTTGCGGGTGAGCAACAAGTAGAGATAGAGCAGGAAGATCTGATAGAAGTCAGTCGGAAGGAGGCGTATGCCGCTGATATTACTTATGGCACGAATAATGAATTTGGGTTTGACTATCTGCGTGATAATATGGCGCAAAGCGTTGAAGCTAAGACGCAAAGAGAATTGCATTACGCAGTTATTGATGAAATAGACTCAATCTTAATTGACGAAGCGAGAACACCATTGATTATCTCGGCTCCGGCGGAGGAATCTGGAGATTTGTATCGCAAATTTGCTCACTTGGTTCCCAATCTTTCAGAAGGCGTTGATTACACGGTGGATGAGAAATTGCGCGCGGTATCGCTAACCGATGACGGCATTCGCAAAATGGAAGGGATGCTCGGAATGAGCAATATCTATGACAAAGGGGTGGAAATCATTCACCATCTGGAACAGGCGTTGAAGGCTAATGTGCTTTTCAAAAAAGATAAAGACTATGTGGTCAAAGACGGGGAAATTATTATCGTTGATGAATTCACTGGACGGATGATGTTTGGACGGCGTTATAGCGAGGGCCTCCACCAAGCCATTGAGGCTAAAGAGGGAGTGGAGATAAAAAACGAAAGCGTAACGATGGCTACCATTACTTTTCAAAATCTTTTCCGTCTTTACGCCAAGCTCTCTGGTATGACGGGGACGGCGATGACAGAAAGCGAAGAATTTTTTCGTATTTACAAACTAGACGTGGTGGCTGTCCCGACCAATAGGCAGATGATAAGGCGTGATTTGTCAGACAGGATTTTCAAAAATGAAACTGGTAAATTTCAAGCTTTGGTGGAGGAGATCAAATCTCGACATGACGTTGGCCAACCCGTTTTGGTAGGTACAATATCTATTGAGCGCAATGAGTATCTGGCGCGCCTTTTGACCATCAATGGGGTGCCCCACGAAGTTTTGAACGCGAAATACCACGAGAGGGAAGCAACAGTTATCGCGCAAGCAGGTAGCCGAGGCGCTGTGACAATCGCCACGAATATGGCGGGTCGCGGTGTGGACATTATTTTGGGTGGGCATCCTTACGATAAAGAAAAAGCTGACGAAATCAGAAATCTTGGCGGTCTTTGCGTTCTCGGTACGGAGCGACATGAATCACGACGAATAGATAATCAGTTGCGTGGTCGCGCCGGTCGTCAAGGCGATCCAGGCGTTTCGCAATTTTATATTTCCATGGAAGATGATTTGATGAGAATCTTTGGCGCCGACAGGATTAAAAAAATGATGGATGTTTTGGGTATTCCGGACGATCAGCCGATAGAAAACAGAATGGTGTCGGGCGCCATAGAGGCGGCGCAGAAAAAAGTGGAGGGCCATAATTTTGACATCAGAAAACATGTCTTGGAATACGACGATGTGATGAATAGACAACGCGCTTCTATATATGGAAAGCGCGATAGAATATTGTCTGGCTTTGATGAAGCAGACGGGCAGAGGATTACGCTTTTGGAAAAAGCCAAAAGTGTTGTCGGCGATGGGGTCAGGAATATAATTCAGCATCACCAATATAGCGAAGAATGGAGGCCAGAGGAATTAATTGAACCAATATCTGCCGTGCTAGACAAAGAACTTTTGACTAAAGAACTAATGGAAAATGTTCGCGACATCTATGATTTGGAAAATAGGGTTTTGGATGTTGTGGACCAAGAATTTGAAAAAAAGGTAGAAAAATTTGGCGGTGAGATGGATAATATTATTCGTTATCTTTACTTGCGTATGATTGATATGCTCTGGGTGCAACATCTGACCGAAATGGAACACCTCCGTACGGGTATCGGTTTGGTGGGTTATGGGCAGAAAGATCCGTTGGTGGAATACAAGCAGCAGTCGTTTAATATGTTCAAGCAATTGCTCGCGATGGTGGATGATAATTTTGCTAAGATGTTTTTTAAAATACAGATAGAAAAATCACAAAACACAAATCACCCGCCCACCTCGCTACGCGAAGCATTGTGGGCAGGCAAAACACAAACAAACCCGCCTGCCGGCGAGGCAGGTTCCAATGACCAAAATGACCAAAAAGAAGAAAGCAGTGAAGAAAATAAAGCGGAGTCGGTGGACAAAAAAGATATCGGTCGCAATGATCCTTGCCCATGCGGGTCAGGTAAGAAGTTCAAAAAATGCCATGGGGTATGAAAAACCAGATGTCATTGACATCTGGCGGGGGCGTCAGTCTCTAAGCTTATGCTTTTGTAGGCGTCCCACAAACGCCTCGTTTTTCGGCTAATAGCCTACACTGACAGTTAGACGTATTTTACTTCTGCGTATAGGACCTGTCAATAATAAAAATAGCCCGCCGAATCGGCGGACTTTTTCCTATCTCACTTGCTCTACTACCTTGGCAAATATCTCCGGATAGTCTTTGGCCAATTCCGAGAGGACTTTGCGGTCGAGTTCGATATTTTTCTTTTTCAAAAGATTGATGAATTTGGAATAAGTGATGCCCAATGGTCTAATAGCTGCATTGATGCGGATATTCCAGAGAGCTCTCATCGTCCTTTTCTTCCTTCTCCTATCAGCGTAAGCTCTGACGCCAGATTTCAAATCCATCTGGCGAGCTCTCTTGATGGTGGTCCTATTCAAAAGTCGTCGCCCCTTTGCTCGGGCGCGTAGTTTCTTATGCTTTTTTTTGGCCATTACGGCGCGTTTGACTCTGGGCATAATTTTGGATAGGTCGCATAGGACCTATATGACCTATAATTACGAATACGGGAGGAGACGACGGATCGTCCTGGCGTCAACTTTGTTGATGGTGTTGGTCTTAGCCATCTTTCTTTTCCTCTTCTTTGATTTATTCCACATCAAATGCGACTGATGAGTGCGTCTCTTTTTCAGCTTTCCCGTTGAGGTGATTTTAATCCTCTTGGCTAATGATTTTTTAGTTTTTAGTTTCATGGTCGCTAATTTTCACTAATTAACGCGAATTATCGCGAATGATAATTGTAATTTCTTATTTTTTTAATTTCTTAATTTTTTTTCAATGGCATCAGGGTGACCGACAGCCTCTTGAATTGATACGAGGGATAGGTTTCTACTTGGGCGATATCGGCTACATCGGCAATCAATTTTTTTAAGCTCTCCCTGCCTTTGTCTAGATACATGGCTTCGCGACCACGGAAGACCATTGTTAATTTCACCTTGTGCCCCTTGGTCAGAAATTCTTTTATCTTGTTCAGTTTGACCCCTATATCGTGAGGTCCAGTTTTCGGACGTAATCTTATTTCTTTCAAGTCAGCAGTTTTCTGCGCCTTCCTATTCTCCTGATCTTTCTTCGTTTGTTCGTATTTGTATTTACCCCAATCCATTAATTTAGCGATTGGAGGAGTGGAATTTTCCGAAACCAAAACGAGGTCTAGTCCCTTGTCATAAGCCATCTTTTGAGCTTCTGCTGTTGGGGTATTTTCCAGCTTTTCACCTTTATCTGTAATGAGCACGACATAAGAAACACGAATTTCCTCGTTTTTTCTGTGTAATTTTGTTCTTGGTTGTGGATAGGAGAAAGTTCTTCTCACTAAAAATTAGAGATATTTGCTAATAATCTATGGTATCACGGATTGACTTCTTAGGCAACATTTTCTTCTGAAGTGGTCGGAGCTTCTTTTTTTAACGTTATCACTCTTAGCGCTTGAGGGTCTATTTTTATCTTAATGGGAGTCCTGCCACAAGGCTCACCGTCTACCTTCACATAAAGAGGAGTTTTGGCATCAATATCTATCTGGCTACCCTGTAGCGTTGTTAATTCGTCTGGTTTCCTCCTCTTTTTACCGTTTTTTATCGGCTTGCTTTTGATAAAAATATGAAAGACACCACTATTGATTTCTTCTTGAGAGTCCATTTTTTTTCTAATGGGAACAGTATTAATGGAGATGGAGGACACTTCTGATTGGAATTTGAGCTTTGAATGCTCTGATTTGACATTAATCATGGTAGGGATATGTTGCGCCTTGGGTCTCAATTTGAAAAATCGTAAAACTTTTCTCACTTTAGCTTCCTTAGTGTCTATCTCAACAGTGGATGTGAAATAGCGGTCATCAATCTTGCCCAAATCTATCTCCAGAATGTCAGGTTTCATTAGGCTTTCGCAACCAATTTGCCAACTTTTTATGCCCAAAATTTGAGCTAAGAGATTGTTTTCGCCAGTAGGGATGATGCCGAGATTTACCTTCTGGTGAGCGAGCGCCGGCAGGATTTGGCTAATCAATCCATCGCCACCGATAGCGACGATATTGTCCACTTTGTCTTTCAGGCCATCTTTGGCGGCTTTGATAGCGTCGCCTTTTTTGGTGAGCACTCGAAATTCTCCGCTAGCGCCTAATTCGCTAAGGTAATGTTTGATTTTTGCCTCAAGTTTTCTAGCCTTTCCTCCGCGGGCATCAGGATTGAAGAGATATAAATTCATTAAATAGTTTTTAGTTTTTGGTTGATAGTTCTTAGTTTGGGGTAATTAATATTCACACTAGTCCCTAACCACTAAAAACTAATCACTAGTTATTCTGTTTCGTATGTTGGCTTCACTATTTTTTGTTCCTCAAGCTTGCCATGCATCAGGCACTTGCCGTTCAGTGTTCCGCCTCTTTTGACAGACAAAGCTTTGGCGGAAATATCGCCAGATATTTTGCCAGTAGAAAGAATGTCCAATTCGTTGACAACATTAACATTGCCGTTGACCGTGCCGGCAATAGTAGCATTTTTGGCGTGGATGGGAGCATTAACTTCGCCGTCAGAACCGACGATGACATCACCCTCGGCGACTATTTCACCGATGAAAGTGCCATTGATCTGGATGTTGTGTTTTGCCTCCAGTTTTCCCGACAGAGTGACGCCACCGCCGACAATAGTTTCGGCGTGAGTCACTTGAGCCATGAGTTCTCTTCTTTTGAATAAAGCCATATATTTTAGGTTACTTAATAACAACATCTAATATACCATCAAAAGTTATAAAAATCAAATATAGGGAAGAAATAAAGGTGCTTGAAAAAGTATTGACAAGGCTGTATAATGGGAGGGATCTTTTGCTCATTTTTTAGGGGGAATAGCAATCTAAGCTAGTAGTATTATGAAGAATGTCATATCTATAAAAGGGGCACGAGAACATAACCTGAAAAACATATCCTTGGAAATCCCGAGGAATAAATTGGTGGTGATCACGGGGCTTTCTGGTTCTGGGAAATCATCTTTGGCTTTTGACACACTTTACGCCGAAGGGCAGAGGCGCTATGTGGAGTCGCTCTCTTCTTACGCGCGGCAATTTTTGGGATTGATGGAAAAGCCCGATGTGGATCAGATAGATGGCCTGTCACCGGCTATTTCTATTGACCAAAAAAGCGCCTCTTCCAATCCTCGTTCCACCGTCGGCACGGTCACCGAAATTTATGATTATCTTCGCTTACTCTTTTCGAGAATAGGGGATGTGCATTGTCCCAATTGTGGCAAGGAGGTCTCCTCTCAAAGTGTACAAGAAATAGTGGATCAAATTTTTCAAGAAAAAAAGGATAGCAAGATATTCATTCTCTCTCCAATAGTTCGTGGCGAAAAGGGCGAGAATCGTCAGGCGCTAGAAAAGGCGAGAAAAGGAGGATTTGTTCGCATCAGGGTCGATGGCGATGTGCTGGATATGAATGATTCAATGACGATTGACAAAAACAAATCTCACAATATTGAGATTGTTGTTGACAGGATTGTTATTACTGATAAGAAAGATGATTCTCTTCGCATCCGCATCACCGATTCTGTGGAAGTAGCTTTGAGAAATAGTGGCGGGACCGTCTCTATATACAATCTTGAAACAAAAGATGAGAAAATATTCAGCGAACATTTCGCTTGCGCCAAATGCGGGATTTCTCTCCCCGAAATTTCGGCTCGTAGCTTCTCTTTCAATTCACCTCAAGGCGCTTGTCCGAAATGTACTGGTCTAGGACACAGGCTAGAAGCAGACGAAGAGCTCATTATGCCCAATCCGAGACTAACTATCGCCGAAGGCGCTATTCGCCCATGGAGCAGAACGACTGCCAATATCGGCTGGAATACAAAGGTCCTTATGGAAGTAGGTAAGAAATATGGGTTTGATATTAATACTCCTGTTGGCAAATTGAGTCAGAAGATTCGCGACATTATTATGTATGGGGCTGGTGATGAAGTTTTTTACATCTCTCACGATTATGTCAAACATCAAGTGGGCGCGCAGTATCCGGCAACCTACGAAGGCGTGGTCAATAATATAGAAAGAAGATTCAAGGAAACCGATAGTGATATGGCGCGCAGAGAATATGAGAAATATATGAAGATTAAGCGATGTCCAGAATGTCATGGCAAGAGACTGAAAAAAGAAATCCTAGGTGTCAGAGTCGGTGGACTCTCTATCGATCGGGTGGTGGAAAATAATGTAGAAGAATCAATAAAGTTTTTTGCCTCTCTCTCACAGCGATTGTCAGAACGAAAAAAAAGTATCGCCCACCAAGTAATCAAGGAGATAATCGCGCGACTGAATTTTCTAAACGATGTGGGGTTATCGTATTTGACGATAGATCGCACCGCTTCCACTCTTTCTGGCGGAGAAGCGCAGAGGATAAGGCTCGCGACTCAAATCGGTTCGGGGCTAACGGGCGTTCTCTATATATTGGACGAACCAACTATTGGTCTCCATCAACGCGACAATGCAAGATTGATAAAAACTCTAGAAAATCTACGCGATCTAGACAATACCGTTATTGTGGTTGAGCACGATGAGCAAGTAATGGAATGCGCGGATTGGCTGATAGATATTGGTCCGGGCGCGGGAGAGCATGGGGGCAAAATAATGTCGCAGGGTACGCCAAAGCATATTAAGGCTGATCCAAAATCGCTGACAGGTAAATATCTCTCTGGCAAAATGTCTATCGCTGTTCCTTCCAAGAGGAGAAAGGGTAGTGGCAAATCTCTGGTGGTTATCGGCGCGGAAGAAAATAATTTGAAAAAGATTGATGTCTCTATACCTCTCGGAATGTTTGTGGCGGTGACGGGCGTGTCTGGTTCAGGCAAGTCGTCATTGGTTAATGAGATTATCGCGAAGAGACTGTCGGTTGAATATCATAATTCTCAACAAGAAGTGGGTAAATGCAAAGAAATCAAAGGTACGGAAAATCTAGACAAAATCATAGACATTGACCAATCACCGATAGGCAGAACACCGAGGAGCAATCCCGCCACCTACACGGGGCTTTTCACTATTATTCGCGAGATATTTGCGATGACCCCTGACGCCAAAGCGCGAGGGTACAAAGAGGGGCGTTTCAGCTTCAATGTCAAAGGCGGACGATGCGAAGCTTGCGCTGGCGATGGCGTGAACAAAATTGAGATGCATTTTCTCCCCGATGTTTATGTCACTTGCGAGGTCTGTGAGGGCAAAAGATACAATAGGGAAGTGCTGGAGATTTATTACAAAGACAAAAATATCTCCGATGTGCTCAATATGACTATTGAAGAAGCTTTGGATTTTTTCCAAAACATTCCGGCGCTCAAACAAAAATTGCAGGTGTTAAACGATGTGGGACTTTCCTATATGCGATTAGGGCAATCATCTACCACTCTTTCGGGCGGAGAAGCCCAGAGGGTGAAATTGGCGACCGAGCTTTCGCGTCGAGCGACTGGCAAGACCCTCTATATATTAGATGAGCCGACGACTGGTTTGCACTTTGACGATGTGAAAAGATTGCTCGCAGTTTTGCAAGTTTTGGTGGACAAGGGCAACAGCATTTTGGTTATTGAGCATAATCTGGATGTTATTAAATGCGCCGATCACATCATTGACCTCGGTCCTGAAGGAGGAGATAATGGAGGAGAGATAATCGCCGAGGGGACGCCGGAAGAAGTTTCCAAGATCAAGGCTAGTTACACGGGAGAGTATTTGAAGGAAATTATATAAGCCGTAAGAAATCAGAGCATTGTTGACACTTTGGTAGATATCTCTGATAAGAGGTTCGACTTTATAGATAATTAGATGTCCGACCTCAAAGGATGCCCAGCCTGCCCGCCCTTGGAGGGAGGTCGGACATCGGATATTAAATTATAATTAATAACTAATAGCCATGAATACACCTTTGATTCTTATATTCATTTTTTCTTTTATCGGCATTTTAGATACGCTTTATTTGGTGTATCACAAGATCAAAGGAACAGAAGTAGCCTGTCTTTTCTTTCCGGTCGAGTGGTGTCGCAAGGTTCAGCAGAGTAAATATAGCAAAACTTTTGGTATTCCCAATTCTGTAGCGGGACTTTGCATGTATCTGGCGATTTTCATATTGGCCATATTGTATTCAATGGGTGCGACGTCTTTTTGGTGGTTGAAAGTTCCAATAACCATTGGGTTTCTCTTCGCGATATATTTCACCTATATCCAAGCTTTTGTCTTGCGCGCTTTTTGCACTTGGTGCGTGCTCTCGGCCATTAATTTCTTGGTGCTGGCGCTGGCGGTTTTTGCGCTATAGCTCTGTCATTTCTGGCTTGACTGGGAATCCATTACATTTTTATTGTATATCTGTCTTGTTGTTCTGGATCCCCGCTGGAGTTTACCCCGAACTCGCTTCGGGGCGAGGATGACAATATTATTCGCATTGATTTGGATAAAAATTGGAATTAAGATTGGCATTGACTATGAAAATTATCACTTGGAATCTGAACGGCATCAATTCCTCGGTCAAGACGGGGTTGCTTGATTTCATGAAAAAAGAGAATGCCGATGTCTATTGTTTCCAAGAGACGAAAGCCACGCCAGAAAAGGTCGGGATGTTTCTCGCCAATGTTGATGGCTACGAATCGTATTGGTCTTTTTGTTCTATCAAAAAAGGTTATAGTGGAGTTGTCACTTACACAAAGAAAAAACCTCTTTCGTCCTCTGAAGGAATTGGCTGGAAGGAGGGCGATCAAGAGGGGAGAACGATGGTCACGGAATTCCCAGACCTTTATTTACTCAATTGTTATTTCCCCAATGCCAATGATGAGCTCTCCCGTCTGCCTTTTCGAATGCAATACAACAATCATCTCCTAGAATATTGTGAAAAATTGAGAAAGAAAAAACCAGTGATTATTACTGGTGATTTCAATGTGGCGCACGAGGAGATTGACCTGACGAATTTCAAAACTAATCGTGGCAAAAAAGGTTTCACTGACGAGGAGCGCGGGTGGTTTTCTCGCCTTTTGCAACATGGGTATATTGATACATTTAGAATGTTTGAAAAGGCTGGGGGTCATTATACTTGGTGGAGCAACTTCGGCAACGCCAGAGCGAATAATGTCGGTTGGCGGATAGACTATTTTGTTGCCTCTGATGAATTGAAGGGTAAGGTAAAAAAAAGCTATATTTTGCCGGAGGTAATGGGATCTGACCATTGCCCCATCGTTTTGGAGATCGCAGACTAACCTGCCTGCCGGCAGGCAGGCGCGGAACTTAACGCAGACTAACACAGAAAAAAAGCCACCCTTTGGGTGATTTTTTTGACAAAAAGAAAAGCGGAAATAGAGTGGCGGGGCCCCCAGAATGGGGACCCGGTTCGCTGGGTGAAACCCTACGAACCAGCCGAACTCTATTTTCCGCTTCTTCTTTTAGCTCTCTTGCGAGCATGAAATAGAACGCGCCACGAGGTGGCATTTTCCGCTAAAAGCGGAAGAAAGAAAGGCTATTCCCGTCCGGGAAGATGTCTTTCTGGTTCTATTCCGCTCTCGTGCGAGCGTTCTCTCGAGACAACCCGCTTTGAAGGCGGGACTCTGTTTTTTTTGTGAAAACAGGTGTCTAGCCCCAAAGCGAGTTGAATGTTTTCCCTTCCGAAGAAGGGAAAACAAGGGCATGGGAGAGAAGAAGATGGGTGTATGACCCGAATTAACGGGGATCCCCTACAGGGGGCAGAGATACACCCATTTTCCTCACTCCTAAGCCATTTTATCAGATGTGAAATATCACTGCATACGAATTTATCATAGAAAAATAGCCTTGTCAAGCCTTAAATGTTAATTTTCACAAATTAACTCTAATTCTCTCGAATAATATGATAAAATCAGGGTATGCTAACCTTGGAGACACCAATCGGACAATTGGTTGGGGTGGGGCCAAAAACAGCCGAGAGGCTGGAAAGGCTGGGAATTGCCACCCTCAAAGACCTCATCTATCACTTCCCGCGTCGTTGGGAGGATTTTTCGCATATTAAAGCGATAAAAGAGCTGAAAAATGGCGAAAGTGGGACAATTCGCGGTCATATCTGGGATTTGGGGTCTAGAAAAGTTTGGAAAAGACGAAAAATGAGTATCTCTAGTGCTGTTATCTCGGATGGCGAAAGTACCATCGGAATCGTGTGGTTTAACCAGCCTTATGCCATCAAAAATCTCAAAACAGGCGACGAAGTAATGATTGCCGGTAAAGTGACTTTTGGCAAAAGAGGCCTGCAATTTACCAACCCTTTGGTAGAAAAAATAGAAGAAGGCGTGGATTTGATGCATGTGGCCGGCATTATCCCAATTTATCCGCAGACGGAAGGTTTGAATTCCAAGTTTTTGAGAAAAGTAATCAGGCCGTTGCTTGTAGGGGGGCAAGTAGAGACACGACATGTCGTGTCTCTACAAATGGCAGAATATCTTCCGCCAGAGATTATTCGGAAAAACGATTTTTTGCCTCTGGCTGACGCTCTGCGCGAGATCCATTTTCCTTCTTCGCGGACAATGTTGGTCCGCTCTCGCCGTCGTCTTGGTTTCGACGAGATATTTCTAATCCAACTCTCACTTTTGGGTCAAAAAAAAGAGCTGGAGAAATTTAAGGCGCCAAAAATCAAGTTCAGTCTAGAATTAACAAAAAAGTTTCTCGCTACTCTGCCCTTTGAACTGACCGGATCACAGAAGAAATCTTTGTGGGAGATATTGCAGGATATAGAAAAAGAAAGTCCGATGAATAGATTGCTGGAGGGAGATGTTGGGAGCGGGAAGACGATGGTGGCGGCGATAGCTTGCTTAATGTGTCATAACGCTGGCTATCAGTCGGTCATCATGTGTCCGACCGAGATTCTGGCGCAACAGCACTATGGGACGATTTCAAAGTCGCTCGGTGGTTTTGGGGTGAAGGTGAGCCTTTTCACAAGCAAGATTCAAGATTCAGGATTCAAGATTCAAGAAAAAATCCTAAATCCTAAATCTAGAATCTTGAATCTCCAATCTGACATTATCGTCGGTACTCACGCTTTATTTTCAGAAAAAGTAAAATACAAAAAAATCGGGCTGGTGGTTGTTGATGAGCAACATCGCTTCGGCGTAGAGCAGAGGAAGATTTTGAAAGAGAAATCCCCCGACGCTTCGGTCGGGGCAGGTGGGCAGGTGGTACCGCATTTCCTCTCCATGACGGCGACACCTATTCCGCGTTCTCTTGCCTTAACTTTGTATGGCGATTTGGATATCTCTGTCATTGATGAATTGCCTAAAGGTAGGAAGCTGATTATTTCCAGATTTGTGGAAGGAGCGAAAAGGAAGAGGGCGTATGAATTCATCGCGACAAAAATCAAAGAAGGAGGACAGATGTTCGTGATATGTCCCTTGATTGTTTCTGTAGGGGCGGGGCTTGCCCCCGTCCGCGAAGGGCAACCGCAAGGATTAGGGCGACCGCAAGGGTCGCCCCTACAGGATGATAGAAAAACGGTGATGGCGGAAACAGAAAAATTGAGGAAAATATTCCCGAACTTCAAAATAGAGTTTCTGCACGGGCGGATGAAATCAGAAGAAAAAGAAAAAATCTTGCAAGATTTCCGAAATAAAAAAACGCAAATTCTCGTTTCCACTTCCGTTATTGAAGTGGGGATTGATATTCCCAACGCCAACATTATGCTGGTGGAAAACGCTGATAGATTTGGTCTAGCGCAATTGCATCAATTTCGCGGGCGAGTAGGGCGAGGAGAGAGACAATCGTATTGTTTGGTTTTTTCTGAAAGTGAAAACCCTGAAGCGATAGAAAGATTGAAGAAATTTGCGGGGACGAATTCTGGTTTTGAGCTGGCCGAATTTGATTTGAAAAACCGTGGTCCAGGACAATTCTGGGGCGCGGAGCAATCGGGCTTCCCGCAATTAAAGGTGGCCAATCTTTGGGATCAGTCTCTCATCAAACTTGCCCGCGCCGAAGCGCAGACGATAATTAACGAGGGTTTAGAGAAATATGATAAACTATTAGAGAAAGTTAAAGAGGTAAATACGATTAAGCATTGGGAATAGGCAGAATAAGAAAATAAGAAAATAAGAAACTAAAAAATTAAGAAATTACGAATGAAGATTACCGGTGGGGAATTACAGGGAAGACAAATTCCATACAAAGAACGCAAGGGCAGGCGGGCGACATCGGAAAAGGTGCGGATGGCGGTTTTTAATATGCTCGGGAATATGGTGGATTTTGAAGGGCTAAAGGTGGCTGACCTTTTTGCGGGGAGTGGGATGTATGGGTTGGAAGCGCTGTCGAGGGGAGCGAGGTCGGTTACTTTTGTTGATAGCGATAGGGAATCCATTCGGGAAATTGATAGAAATTTATCGAAATTTGTAGAAATTGAAAAGTCGCAATACAAAACTATTTGTTGTGACTTTGAAAGATTTTGTAGAGACACGATACATCGTGTCTTCAAGAGAGATGTAAAATCCAAGCAACAAGACACGATGTATCGTGTCTCTACGAGCAACACAAAATTCGACCTCATTTTTGCGGATCCGCCGTATTATGATTTTGATTTTCAGAAATTAGCGCAAGTTGCAAAAATTCTCGCCAAAGATGGGGTTTTCGTGGTAGAATCGGGGAGAAGAACGAACATCGATTGTCTGGGCGATTTTTTTGAGATAACCAAAGAGAAAGTATACGGGGACACAAAGGTGGTCTTCTGCAAACTCAAAATTTAAAATCTAAATGACAAATCAAGCACAAATAACTAAAATCTAAACTTTGAACTTTTGGCTTAAGACTTGATTTGGCATTTGAGCTTTAGTTTTTAGATTTACCAATAAGAATTTGCCGTGGAAAAAACTTGGTTTGAACAATACAAATTGCATATCGGAGGGGCGTTGATTATTATTATCGTTTTGATTGGTGGCGGGATGATGGTGCAGGGGGCTAATACGCCTAATTCCGAGAGTGTCATCACGAGCGATCAAGTCAAAAACGATACGACCAACACGATCAGCGAAGTGGACGCTCTGCTCCAATTTGACATTCAAGGGGCGGTGAAAAATCCTGGAGTCTACAAATTGAAGCCGAGCAGTGTCATTGCTGACGCTATCAAGGCGGCAGGGGGATTCTCTGCCGATGCGGATATAGAGAGGATTGCCCGCGAGATTAATCAAGCCTCTTTGATCGGTGACAACGCGAAAATTTATATTTTCAAAACTTCTGACCGTGATGTACCGGTTAGCCTCAACGGTTCCAATACCGTAACGACAACAGCAGAGCAAAACGCATCCCCGACGCAGACTACCGGTAGCAAAATCAATATCAATACAGCGCCCCTAACAGAGCTGGATAAACTGCCGGGCATAGGGCCGGCCATTGGGCAAAGGATTATTGATTATCGCAATCAAAACGGCAGATTTTTGGTAATAGAAGATTTGAAGAAAGTTTCGGGGATTGGCGAGGCGCTATTTGAAAAGATAAAGGGGCAGATTGCGGTATAGGATTCAAGATTCAGGGATGAATTCTTAAATCATGAATCTATATTCTTGAATCAATTCAAATAGGCCGATGTGGTGAAATTGGTATACACGCAGTGTTCAGAACGCTGTGGGGGCAACCTCGTGGGAGTTCAAGTCTCCCCATCGGCATTTAAGATATAGTTATACGCCCGGGTGGCGGAATTGGTATACGCGCATGGCTTAGGACCATGTGTCGCAAGACTTGGAGGTTCGAGTCCTCTCCCGGGCATTTTCAAAAAACGGCTTAGTGGCCGTTTTTTAATTTCCACAGAAAAATGTCCTTGCGGGCAAAAAACGGAGTGATAGAATAGAAAGGCCTAAGGATATGCTTGTATGCTTTAATAGGTAGCTATACTACATATTGTATTATAGCTTTTATTTTTTACTTATTTAAGCCCTTGTGGCCATAGACATGCATTGTCCTATCTGCCGATCTCTGACCAAAGTGACCAACTCTCGTCTCACCGAGGAAGGGCGGGCTATCAAGAGAAGGCGAGAATGTCTGAAGTGTCAAAGAAGATTTAGCACCTATGAAAGAATCAGCCTCGTGGACTTACGGGTGCAAAAACGCCAAGGCACAACCCAGCCTTATCACCGTCAAAAACTAGAGGTGGGACTGAAGAAGGCTTTGGAGAAAAGGCCAGTGACGGAGGAACAATTCCAAAAGATGATTTTCATGATAGAGGATGACATCTTGAACCTCCGCAAGGAATTGGTCGCTTCGGAACAAATAGGCAGGATAGTGTTAGAGCATTTGAAACAATTGGACAAAGTGGCCTATCTCCGTTTCGCCTCTATCTACCGAGATTTCCGGAGCACCAAGGCTTTTGAAAAGGAAATACAGAAATTGGAAAAAGATTAACACTAGACACATACGGATAGTATACGGATATACGGAAAGCGCTACATACTTACGGATGACTTACGAATATATGGACAAACCCAAGCTTTCATCTGTATATCCGTAATCAATCCGTAGTGTGTAGAGAGATAAATACCAATAATCATAATCCCCATGCCTACCGCTCAAGCCACTACCAAGACAAAGTCAGTCAGCGCAAAGAAAATTCCCATCGGTCTAGCCCGGTATTTCACTGAAAAAACGCCCAAAAACCCCTATAAAGGGATTAAGTGGGTGAAAAGGGATGCGGTAATAGGAGGCGCGGAGAAAAGGGTTTTTGAGCAAAAAGGGGTAGAATTCCCAGATTTCTGGTCAGACAACGCTGTCAATATCACCACTTCCAAATATCTCCGCGGGAGACTAGGCACACCGGCGCGCGAACAAAGCCTCAAGCAAACGATCGATAGGGTAGTCAAAACTATCGGCAGTTGGGGAGAAAAGTATGGTTATTTTGAAGCTCCTGCCAGAGAAATCCTTGAAGACGAACTGACGCATCTTTTGGTCTATCAAAAGACGGCTTTCAATAGCCCAGTGTGGTTCAATGTCGGCATAGTGGAACATCCGCAATGTTCGGCCTGCTTCATCCTGTCCGTGGAGGACACGATGCCCTCCATCTTGGATTGGATTAGGACAGAAGGTATGATTTTCAAAGGCGGTTCTGGTTCGGGCATCAATCTTTCTCCTTTGCGTTCTAGGAGAGAGTCAATGACGACGGGCGGGAGATCTTCTGGCCCAGTTTCTTTCATGCGCGGAGCGGACGCGGTGGCGGGGATGATCAAGTCTGGCGGAGCCACCAGACGGGCGGCCAAAATGGTCATTATGAATATTGACCACCCGGATATTATGGAATTCATCCGTTGCAAGGCCGACGAGGAACAAAAGATTCGCGCTTTGACTGATGCGGGTTACGATATGTCGGATCTCAACAATGAAGCGTGGAGCTCTATCCAATTTCAAAACGCTAATAATTCGGTGCGGATCACTGATGATTTCATGAAAGCGGTGGAAGCTGAAGGTTCATGGCAAACTAAATTCATCAAAAGTGGCGAGGTGGCCGACGAGTATAACGCTAGGCAATTGCTCAAAGATATCGCGCAAGCGGCTTGGGAATGTGGCGACCCCGGGGTGCAATTTGACACGGTCATCAACGATTGGCACACCTGTCCCAACACCGCGCGCATCAACGCCTCCAATCCTTGCTCGGAGTATATGCATATTGATAATTCCGCTTGCAATTTGTCTTCCATTAATTTCATGAAATTTCTTGACGAAGAGGGCCATTTCCTCTTGGAGGATTATATGCAGGCAATTCGCGTGATGATTTTGGCGCAAGACATCTTGGTTTCTGGCTCCAGTTATCCCACCGAGCTAATCGGCGTCAACGCTCGCGCTATGCGTCAACTAGGTCTCGGTTTTGCCAATCTCGGAGCGTTCTTGATGTACAACGGTATTCCTTACGATTCTGACGAGGGACGAGCTTGGGCCAGTGCGCTGACCTCTGTTCTCTCCGGAGAGGCTTATCGTTATTCAGCGCAGATTGCGCGTCGCATGGGAGCCTTTGATGGATACGAGGAGAATAGGGAGCCGATGCTCCGTGTCATGGAGAAGCACCGCTTGGCCTCCCAAGATATTGATACTCATATTCTTGCCGATAAGAAATTGGCGACTGAAGCGACTAGAATTTGGAATAGAGTAATAGCGGAAGGAGAGAAATATGGTTTTCGCAACGCGCAAGTGACGGTCATTGCTCCGACTGGCACCATCGCTTTCATGATGGACTGCGACACTACCGGTATTGAGCCAGATTATTCTTTGGTGAAAATGAAACAGCTAGTGGGTGGCGGTTGGATGAAGATTGTCAATAAATCGGTAGATTCAGCTCTGCATCGCCTTGATTACAAAGAGCTGGAAATCAAAGATATCATCGCTTATATAGAAGAAAACGGCACTATTGAGGGCGCGCCCCATTTCAAAGATAAGCATTTGCCGATTTTTGATTGCGCGGCTAAGCCCGCTAACGGCAAGAGATTGATCAGCTGGCAGGGGCATGTCAGATTGGTCGGCGCGGTTCAGCCATTTGTTTCCGGCGCTATTTCCAAGACATTTAATATGGCGAGTGAAACAACGGTGGAAGAAATTTACGATTCTTATATGATGGCGTGGCGCTTGAGCATCAAAGCCTTTGCCGTTTATAGAGACAATTCTAAAGCTACGCAACCTCTGTCTTCTTCCTCCAACAAAAAGAAAGAGAGCAATCAATTGGGCTTGGGACTAGTGACCTCTACTCCCCGTCGCAAATTGCCTTCCACCCGCGCTTCCGAGACACACCGATTCTCTCTAGCCGACCACAAAGGTTACATTACCTACAGTATGTTTGAAGACGGGACTTTGGCCGAGATTTTCATCAGAATGGCCAAGCAGGGGAGCACTTTGTCGGGACTCTTGGACGCTTTTGCTATTAGTGTTTCTATGGCTTTGCAATACGGAGTGCCCCTCAAAGGATTGTCGCGTCAATTCGTTTATTCGCGCTTTGAACCGAGTGGTTTCACCGACAATCCCAATATCAGAATAGCCACTAGTATTGTTGATTATATTTTCCGCTATCTAGCGCGCCGATTTTTGAAACCAGAAAAACTAGCCGAATTCGGGATGTCCACATTGGACGAACTAGAATTCGCAGACAAAAAAGAATTGGACAAAGACAACGAGACGCTCCAAACGGCTTCTCCTACTATTGTCGGTACCAATGAGCCGAAAGAAAAAGTCAACGGTTCAGTCTCCTCTGGCATCGCCTGTCAGAAATGCGGGGGGATTATGGTGCGTTCCGGCACTTGTATGACCTGTTTGCAATGCGGAGAAGCTTCGGGGGGATGCTCATAGGGGGGGCTAAGAAAATAAGAAAATAAGAAACTAAGAAACTAAGAAAATAAGGTTTAATGGTAAATTTGGGAGGCTGGTTTTAGTTGTTTAGGATTTCCTGAATG
>CAYHEQ010000007.1:0-29057 GCA_964355795.1 uncultured Candidatus Saccharibacteria bacterium | reverse complement strand
GAGTTTTTCTAGGAGTCTTAAAAGTAGAATATGAAAATCGAAATAATAAATTCTAAATTAGCCAACAAATATTTTTTTATCAGCGCCATATCGGGGTGCTTTGATGATTATAGAAAGAAAAAATACGATGATTTATTGGCGTTGGCCGACACGCCACTCTTGTCTGACGAAAAAAATATTTGTAAAAACCATAGAGACTGGTTTTTTGAAAAGAAAAAAACAAACAAAGCGCTATCAGATAAATTAATTAGTGTGTTTTACTCCGAGATTACAGAAAAAGACGCGTGGAACACTATTGGCAATGTTGTTGGTGACGGCGAAAGGAGGTTGCTACAAAACACTTTTGAGTCGCTGGATAACAAATTTCAACTTTTTTGGCCAACATTCAAATACAATATTGATATCAATCAAAAAAAGCAGAGAAAGATATGGGCAGGGTGGGAACAAAAATAACAGAAATGCTCGAGTCGCTAAGTGTTTTTTTAAGCCATTCGGTCCGTTTGGACTAGAAAAAACAAAACTATTTTTGATTTATAGGCCACAAAAATCACAAGGTGGCAAAGCGATTGATAAAAATATTTTATCCCTTGAAATCAATAGCCTCAACAATACTTTTGACCTAGATAATTTTTGGTTACTTTTTGTGCACGAAACTATACACGCAAACTTCGAAACCGACAAATATCGCGAATGGCTAGATGGGTTTATCTCTTTGAGGAAAGATTCACATGGGATCTTTAAAAAAATACCACCAAGAGAAGTACTCGGTGAAATAATAGTAAGCTCTTTTGTGGCAGGGGGCTATTTGGCAGAAAAATATTTTGGGTTAGACATAATTGATAATTCTCAAAGGGCATTATCGGACTTGTATTCACAGAAAAAAGAAAAAATCGTGAACGACATCAATGGATTAAGGTATTTTTCTAGAATTGCAATGAGAGAAAGGATAAAAGAATATCTTGAAAAAGGAAAATCAATAGATAAAGATCTATTGAGGTTTGTGTGGGAGACAATTGGCGATTATGAGAAAACCGCCCTTTCGGACGGTTTCTAGTGTAGCCACCTTAGACGAGAGAAGCTATTTTGTTATCGTCAATCGAACAAAGTAAAATGCGAGACAAAAATCTTTTTACTTCTTCGCAACGATAACTGGGATTGCTTGAAAACCCCCTGTGGTCAATGGTGGCTTTATTTGCAATACAGTCGCCACGACAACTTAGTCTTGCGAAGCAATCATCGCATGTTGCTATGGAGTCTATGGTGAATTTACGGATGGCGGCATATCTCTGACGGTCAAAAACAAACCTTGAAAGAGTCGCGCAAAAATAGCCGAATATAAACTGGAGTTGAGCAATTTCGTTACCAATAGCCATGCGATTACAGGCGCTCACCATGCCTGCCGGTGTTACAAGAAAGTTGTTGCCCGACACAGTGGTTTTTCTATTTAGTAAAAAATGTTCTGGACCATTACGTTTTATGCCCAAGGCCACACTTGATGTTTTGATTTTTCTGACAAAAGGAACGCTCAAATTTATTGACAAAAGTAGTTAGAACAAGCGTAATTCGCATAGAGCAACATCTTTTGTTAAAAAGTACAATATTGAAAAAGTGGCTTGGTGGTGGTATATTTCACAATAGTTGTCAACGAAAATCGCGGATTGACGCGGAACTTAACCCCAGTATCACGTTGGATGCGGGGCAGGCGCAGAAAAACGCGGAAAAACACAACAATCGTTCCTTGACAATTGGCTTCAGTAGTGAATTTATCAATTGAATTGTCATCTCCGTGAAAACGGAGATCCAGTTCCTATGAAAATTGAATAAAGGTTTCTAGTCACAAAGCGAGATGGACATCTTTGTTTAATTAACGCTGACTTACGCGCCCGCCTGCAACGCTTTGCATAGCAATGCGGGCAGGGAATTTTACCCCAGCACCGCATTGGGTGCGGGGCACAGTGCGGAACAACGCGGAATAAATGCATATTATTTAAGATTGTCTTTGCCGACAATTTTGAATTAGTGAATCAAATCTACCTACGGGTGGATATTCCAGAAAAGGAGGCCTGTGGCCATGAAAGTGAAAGAAAGTTTTGGTTGGCGCAACAGTAAAGCAGGCAAGGGCGGTCTCCAAATCCTCTTGCTTGCTGTCTTCATCGGTTTGATTGGTTGCGGAGGAGGAGGTGGCGGAGGAACACCGCCACAACAGAAGTACAATTTGGCCGGCACACTCACGGCCGATGACGGCAGTGGCCGTTCGTCGTCTGCGATCGTGCCGGTAGTGGGGGCGGAAGTCTCGGTGCGAGGCCAAAGTGGCAAGACTGCTTTGACCAATGCGTCGGGGAATTTCACCCTCCAGAATGTTCTCGGCGGGCAAATCATCGTGGATTTCAAGAATACAGCCACGACCAATCCCACCATCATCGCCCAAGCGAAGGAGATTCTCCTTAATAAAGATATGAATTGGGGAACGCTTCCTTTGGAGGGCGGATGCGGAAACGGCGTGAAAGAAGGCGCGGAAAAATGCGACACTGGTGCCAGCAATGGCCAGGCGTGCGTTCCCCAATACGGCGGAGTCTGTAACTACTGCTCGTCCACCTGTGCCGAAGTCTCGGTTGAAGGTGGATTCTGCAATGACGGCATCGTCCAAGACGAGGAAGGTTGCGACGATGGGAATATGACTGATGGCGATGGCTGTTCGTCCGCCTGCGTGGTGGAAAATCCCGTCGGTCCGGTCTGTCCCAACGCTCAAGTGGAACAGGGCGAAACCTGTGACAGCAATGTCACCGCCTGCAATACGGCCTGCTATGCGGGAACCAAAACCTGCAACGCCACCTGCAATGGCTGGCTCGCCTGCAATATCGGCGCGAAAGCCTGCGGAAATGGCGCGAAAGAGGGTTGCGAAGCCTGCGACGACAGCAATCTCGTCAGCAATGACGGTTGCTCGTCCGCCTGTCAAATCGAGACACCCAATCCCGAATGCGGGAACGATATTCTCGAATCAGGCGAGCAGTGCGATGATGGCGTAAGCAACGGCATCGTCTGCGCGCCTGCCTACAACAGCTCGTGCAACTACTGTTCGGCTTCTTGCCAAACAGTGAATGTGGCGGGCGAGACTTGCGGAGACGGCAACATTAACGGTCCCGAAGAGTGCGATGTTACGGTCGGAACCGCTACCTGCCAAACGCAGGGGTCTGACGGCGGGACGTTGGTCTGCAATAACGCGACGTGTCTCTTTGACACTTCCGATTGCGCGACCTGCGGGAATGGGACTCAAGAAACAGGTGAAACCTGCGACGACGGCAATACGACTACGGAACCTTGTGCTTACGGGCAAACGAGTTGCGTGGTTTGCAGTTCGGTCTGTACGAATGTGAACGGCGCGACCGCGCGTTGCGGGGACAGCGTGACCAACGCTACCAACGGTGAAACCTGCGACGACGACAATACGACTACTGAAATCTGTTCTTACGGACAGACTTCTTGTTCTGTTTGCAACTCCACTTGTCATTCGGCCTCTGGCGCCACCACCTATTGCGGGGATGGCGCTACGCAGTCCGGCAATGGCGAAGCGTGCGACGGCGGAACACAAGCCTGCTCGTCCGGTCTTTACGACGGGACGAACTCGTGCCTCGCCAATTGCTCAGGCTATTCGTCCACTTGCGATATCGGGACGAAATCTTGCGGGAACGGCCTCTCCGAAGACAGGGAGTCTTGCGATGACGGCGCCAGTAATGGCACGCCCGGCAATTGCAATTCCACCTGCGACGGCACGGTGCCAGACATTCCCGCCTGGGCGACCCCGACCTTCGTTTTGAAATGGGGGAGCTTGGGGACAGGAAATACCCAGTTTGACAGTCCGCGCGACGGGGATACGGATGAGGCTGGCAATGTGTATATTGCCGACCAGCAGAACGACCGGGTCTTGAAATTTGACCCGAACGGCAACTGGCTGGCGACCTATGGCCCGGCAATCGTCGGGACGACGAATCTGAATGGCCCCGAAGCGGTTTGCGTGAGCCGGACAAGCGGAATCATCGGCATTACCGACTACGGCAATGCCAGAGTGGTTCTGCTGGACAGCTCGGGTAATTATCTGCGAGAATTCGGCTCTTACGGCCAAGGCGAGGGGCAGTTTGACTATCCAAGAGGTTGCGCTTTTGGTGCCGATGATGATATCTTTGTGGCTGGTTCTACGCCACAGGTAGGCAATACGGCTAACCATAATGTACAGAAATTTGGCATCAACGGCAATTTCATCAAGGCTTGGGGCCAATTAGGTTCCACCGATGGATATTTCAACAATGCTCTTGGGATTGCGGTTGGCTTTGACGGTTTTGTGTACGTTTCTGACTCGGGTAATTTCCGCGTTCAGAAATTTACGCAGGAAGGGCAATTCGTGACCAAATGGTCGTCCGGTGATTTGGCCTACATTGCCATCGACTCCAACGGCCGGGTGTATGCGGTGGATTACGGGAACGCAGTGGTTCAAGTCTACAATCCTGACGGCACACAAGTCGGTCAGGTTGGTGCTTGGGGCACGCAAGATGGGGGATTTTTTAATCCCATTGGCATTGCCATATTCGACACCACCGTTTACGTCGTCGATCCCAGCCGATACGGGACATATGGCGATAATATGGTGCAGAAGTTTGTGGCGCCATAATCTTACTAAGGCGTGAAAACGCTAAGAAATTTGGAATTCAAAATCCCGGCTGAAAGTCGGGATTTTTTTGTGTTTTGTGTCATCTCCAGCCCCAACTGTCATTCCCAGCTTGACCGGGAATCCAGTACTTCTAAAACTTATATATATGAGCGTTACTTAATTGTATAAATTTGTTTGGATGTTGTCATCCCCGACCCGATCGGGGATCCATTACAACAATAATATGATATATTTTGTATTAAAAATGAACTGGATTCCCAGTCAAGCTGGGAATGACAATAATCTATAGATCGTAATATAAGTCTTTCCAATGAGGGTTGTCTTTTTCGATTAATTGTATTTTCCAAGCTCTGTCCCACTTTTTCAATTGTTTCTCTCGAGTGATAGCTTCATAGATATCAATGTAGTTTTCGTAATAAACTAGCCTATTTGTTTTGTATTTTGAAGAGAACCCTTTGTTTACCCCTTCTTTATGTTCCCAAATTCTTCCTTCAAGATTATTAGTTACGCCTATGTAGAGAGTGCCGCCTTCTTTGCTGGCGAGGATGTAGACATAGTAATCTTTTTGAGACATATATTCTTGATGAGCCTGCCCGCAATGCTACGCGCATAGCGTTGCAGGCGGGCTGGATTCCCAGTCAAGCTGGGAATGACAAAACTATATATATGCTTGTTGGGCTGGATTCCCGTTTTCACGGGAATGACAGAAAGAATTGTCATCCTCGCGGAGGCGGGGATCCAGGACATTTTGAATACAAATATATTCTTGTTGAACTGGATTCCCAGTCAAGCTGGGAATGACAGAATGGCAGGGAATGATATTTTATTTTACCAATGTCGCTTCAGAATAAATCGCGTAGTCCAGCATCCCGATGATTTTGCCGGTGGCGCGGTCGAGGTCAACACTGATTTTTCTGGCCACTCCGCCGTAATAGCCGATTGATTCTATATGAGTAATGGGTGTGGTCATCAAATCGCCAGAAGTGGCATTGATGAGAACAGACGGAATTACTCCTGCTATGGGCGCGCCTTCAGTGCGAGGGTCGGTGTCGTTGAAGACGGCTTTAGTGTACCAAGGCTTGATGCGAATGATTTTTGTTCTAGTGTTTCGCAAATAAACTTGATAATCTTTTGTGGGAGTAAAAAACTTCCCCCCTTCTTCTTTTGATATAATATTCCCATTTTCATCATAGGCGGTGATTTCCATGCTAAAACCACTTTTCTGGCTTGGAGGCATAATGTCTAGCAGGTCTTTTATCTCTTTCGGTATTACCCAACTCAAATCCACCTTCCCTGTCAAATTTGGCACCTCAATCTCCAGCACATCATCGCGGTTGAGTTGGTAGTTTTTGATCTCATTAGTCTTATACCACATTCTCATGGCGTAATAGCGATTGCCAAAAGGCTTATTCGTTTTAGAACATTCTGTGGGCGTAGAATAATTATCGTCGCGGGTATCATCTTCCAAATTGATACAACGAGGGGTATTGCTGACTGTTTCAGTAACATCAAGATTGGAGTTTTCATCATTATCGCGAGAGATCTCACTGTCTTTGTCGTATCGCCAAAAGAGCAGGGCGTCTTCTATCCCCGCTTCGGCGGCGTAATAGGCGATCAAGGAATTATCTATTCGCGCGGAGTTTATCGCCTCCTCGGCCATCTCTTTGGCGAAAACCCCGACCGAAGTCAGCATAATAGCGGAGAGAAAGATGGTGATAATTAAAGCCACTCCGGCTTCGTGGCGCGGACGAACGCAGACGGGGATATCTCGCTGACTAACGCAGAAAGGAACACTGATTGTTTTTATTTTGATTTCTTTCATTGATTGTATTTTGAAGTAAAAAACTCGGATTGTCAAAAAGAAAATTCATTTTGCGGGTCGATAGAGGACTTTATTTATCGACACTTCCTTAGTAGCCGACGTGGACATAGTCTTTCATATAGTCGCTCTGGAAGACACCGCGGTTGCCGATGCCAAAGGTTGGCAGTATGCCGAGCGGAGCGTAGGTTCTCCTGATGAAATTGTCCGAGCTTTTTTCTTCCGAGTCTCCGCCTGGCCCAACCCCCTTGATGTATTTGTCAGCGAGGCTGGTCTGGCTTTTTCCTGTGGAGTCGGTGCCTTTGCCACTGAAATAGTCCACGTCTTCTTCTCGGAAAGTGCCAATAATCGAAGGACGCAAGTCTGGGTCGCCCGTTCTTTTGGCGGCGAGGAGCATATCGTGGATGACGCGCCGGGTCTGAATCTGCGCCCACCGCAGATAGAGCTCTTGTTTTTCTTTACACCACTGGCCGCTTCGAATCTCGTTGGTATTGGAGACATCAGTGAGGGGCAGGTCTTGCGGACAAGTTATTTGATATTCTATTTTGGAGAAGCCAAAGAGCACAATGAATACAGCTATGGCGATATTGATTGGGGTGGGGAAGATGAGAGCGGTAATAATAGCAGACAGCGAGCCGGCCGGTAGGCCGAGTTGGGCATCCATTTTGGCTAGTTGTTTGCCAAAGACCATCAGGGCCAGCCCCACGATATTGGCCTTGGAAACACCTTGACCATTCTGATACGCTTGATACATCTCGTAAGCTATTTGGGTGGCGCCAGATGGCAGGCCTAACTGTTTGTCAACAAGGGAGCTGATTTGGGCGACGACAAAACCGTTCACGAAATTGGTCTTATTGGCGCCCGTGAGCGAGCCGTCAACCAGCTTGTAGATATTTTTGACATCTTCTCCGCGCACCTGAATACCCCATTTATCAGAAAGCGTTGCGCCGACAAAAGAAAGCAAGCTACTACGGTAGTTGTCGTCACTCAAGATATTGGTTTTGAAATTGGCCAGATCGTGGTCGGCGATGAAGCCATTCACGGCGCTCTTGATCGCTCCGGCAAAAGGTTTTAATAGATCGTTTTTGTCTAGCGCCCCCAAGAGGTCTCCGCTATAGACAGCGTAGTTTAGTCCATAAGACAAGAGCATGCCCGCCCTTTCTTCGCCGGAACCCGTGAACATTATTTCGGAAAATCCGGCTGGCACGGGAGGCAATCCCGCTTGGTTGCTGGCCACCGAGGCTAGCTGGGCATCCAGATAACGGTATTTGAGGCTTTGCCTGGCATTGCCGGTGGTTTTTGATTGGGCTGATTCAGCCGCTTCCTTTTTCTCCGCTAGATATTGAGAGCGTCCTACGGTCAAGGGGATCTCGCCGTGTTCCGCCATATATTTTTGGTCAAAGTCTATCCCTGCTTGTTCCCCGTCGCGCTTTTTCTTTTCGGGATTGCCCATCAGCGCGTCGCGCATTTCTTGGTAGGAGATTTGGAAGCCGGCCGGGATGACTCCGCCTCCCCCGCTTTTTCTCTCGGCGAGACTATTGATGGCATAGACAGAACCCAAGACCGAGAAAACGCCCGTATCGCCCTTGAGGAGTAATTCAATATCTTGGACTGGAACATTGATGCCGTCTTTGTGTTGGCCGTTGGCGTCAATGGTGGTCGCTTCGCGGATGTTTTTTTGCAGGAGTCCCCCAATAATATTGTGTTGGCAGGCACTCCTATTCTCTTTATTCAGCCTTTGTACTCTGGCGTTAAATTCCTCGGTCGTTTCTGTTGCTCGGACTATTTCAGTGGTGCCGTCCGCTTTGGCTACGGTTTTCTCAATCGTTTGGGGCTCAAAGATCCCAGACGCGGTGTGGTCGGCATTATCTTGAGCGCAAGCGTTGTTTTCTCCGCTGATGCTGGCTGGTCCGGTAGTTCTCGTGGCTTCAGCTCCCAAGGCGCTCAAGGCTGGACCACCATACTCTAGGGGCAAATAATACATGGCGAGCGTCAAAAGATTTCTTTTCAAAATAGCTTCGGGGCTGTCGGGTGGCCCGAGAATATCACGGGAAACCATTATGATGCCTTGCGCGGCCAGGATGCCCTTAGCATTTTTGCGGTCCAAGATGAGCTTTTCCATTGTGCCGGGGGTGAAGCCTAGCCGGTCGTCCAAATCAAGGCCGGCCACATCTTTCAAGGTCTTCAAAAGGCTAGACTGGACCGTGGGATCATTGATCATCGCTGGGTTTTTTATCAAAGCAAAGGTGGTTCCCGCGGCCTGCACCAAGCCATCTTTGCCAGTATTGGTCAGGGATCCCGCTGTGGCTAAATAGCCAACCAATCCTTGTGCGTCTAATTTGCCGAGCTGATTTTTCTTGACCAAGTCCAAGTAGCTTTTGACGCTAATCTTCCCTAGTAATAATTGCATAGTGGGAGCACTCGTGTCCCCGTCTTGGCTAATCTTCAAGACCGCGTCAACATTACCGACATAGCTCCTCTTGAGCGCGTCCTGCCAGTAAGCGCCGTCTTGAAAGACTTCTTTTTTAATATAGCTTTTAACCTCTTCGTCTTTGAGCTTTTTGTAATCAGCGCGGATGCGAAAAGCTTTGCCAAATTTTGTTCCGCCATTGAGCTCCAACACTTTACCGATAGAATAATCAGGAGAAAAACTGCCTTTGAGCAGGCCCAGAGTTTCTTCTACTTGCGCTTGAGAAAAATTGGCCGAGAATTCGCCTTTAATAGGAAGATTGACACCGACTCCCGTCAAGAAACCTATTTCCGCTGGCGACAAAATAGAAAGAATGGCGGTTTGCTGGAGTTGGTCGGGATTTAAGAAAAGATTTTTCATCTCTTCGCAGTCCAGATTGTGCTTGCGCAAAACCCCGCCTATGTTCTGGCCACTGCCGTCTTGAGGAGCAGACAGGCCTAGTGCGTCACAAGCCACTGCTCCCAGACCAGTCTTGGCGGAGCTTCTGGTCACCAATTCTTTGTAGTCGGCCACAGAAATTTCTTTTTTGAAAAGCTTTTTGGTAGAACCGTTTCTTACCCCCAATTTGCCGTCTAGAGCGGTGAGTTTGTCTAGGTCAACATTTTGAATATCGGTTAATTTTTCATATTTTGGCAATCCGAAGGCGACGATGAGGTCGGTTTCGGCTTTTTTTATAGTAGCCGCATCGTATTTGGCCAGATTGGCCGACCACGAATTTTTGGTTCTTAATCTGACAATATTGTCTCTGACGCCAACAAGATCGGCGCCCGAAAACCAGCCCGAAAGCACTTGACCCGAATTATCCAAAATTTTGCCGAGAGAATTTTCTATGGACGATTGGCCGAGATTGCGAGCCGAGTCATCAGAGATGGCGATGCTACGGATGACGCCCAGATAATTAGCGACCTTGTCTTGACCGTTGGCGGCGAGGAGATTTTCAATACAAGACTGTTTGGCGCTAACTACTTGGCAGTCTAGGCTAGGGTTGTCAATGATGGCCTTGACGGTGCCGGACGGGAGATTGAGGCCTTCGCCAAAGGCCTTGGCTCCGACTACCAGAGCGACATTCAAGAAATTGCCATTGGCCATATCCATAATGTCGGCGCCGGAGATTTGATAGCTGTCGTTGCCCAAATTAAGAGCGTCGGCTAGAGAGTTAGCTCCGTTGAGCTTGAGTTGCTTTTCTCCTACTCCCTTGGTGTAGGCGGCGACAGAAATTTTGCCGGTCAACATCTCATAGGTACGGCCAATAGGAATGACCAAAGTTTGGCCATCTCCGCCGACAGCGATGTTCAGCTTTTTGTCAAAGTCGTCTAGCCTGCTTTTGTCGCTACCGCTAACTTCAGAAAAAGTATTGCGGTCTTTCAGTCCAAAGAGCGACAAGAGTTTTTTCTCCCCCTCGGCTTTTTTGGGGGAGGGATCGGTCAGCTGGGGATACATAGCCAGAACGAGATTGCCAATAGTGCTACCCAAATCTTTGTTGCTCCACCAGCCGGCGGTCAGCGTGGCGTTCAAAGTTCCTTCAATGATGGTGGCGCCGATAGTGTCGGTGTCCAGCGCGCTTTTTACTCCCTGCTCGGCCTTTCTTTTGGCTCTTTTTTCCAAACTTTCTTTGGCTTGGGGTGTTAAGACGGCTTGATTGGTCGCGCTCGTTTCGCCAGTTAGTTTGGCGTAATTTTCTGGCGAGAGAACTCGCAGGAAAAGTGATTTGGTAGAACCATTGGGGACGCCGATCTTTTGATCGGTAGCCGAAGCGATGGAGGAAGCGATGCTGACGGCTCCTGAAATATCAAAAGTATCAGGATCGCCTAAGGAGAAAAGGCTGTAGCCAGAACCGAAACCAAAGAGCGTCAAAAGAGTGTTCTCGGCTTGTTTTCGGTCGGCCGGTTCGGCCAAGGCTAGGTCTATGCCTTTTTCAAAAAGCGTCAGGTAACGACCGGGATGCTGGCTTTCCAAGATGTTGGCGACAATGCGGTCAAGACTTTGGCCACTAAACCAACCAGCCGTTAGCGTGGCGCTGGGGTCAAGCTTGGTCTCTATTTGCAAACGGCCTACTTCTTGGTTGTCAACGGCGTCTTGCTTTTTGTTTTTTTCTAACATGCCGAGTAGCCGATCGGCCGGCAGACCTGTGATGGCTTCAAATTTGCCCGCGCCAAAAGCGCTGACGAGGTCGTCAATTTTGCCCGTGTTGATAGCGTCCACGGCGAAAATACCCATCAGAGCGTTGCTAGAACAAAGAGCGTCAGAATTCTTCGTTTTGCCCGCTTGCGCGCTAGAAGGCGTAGCCATGATTCTCTCTTTTTTCCTTTGGACTAGCGCCAGAGCGTTTTCTTTTTCTTGGATTTGTTTGCGCAAAGCTTCTAGGGCGCTCTCTTGCAATTTATTTTTTTTACCACCGGAGAGACTATCCTTGGCGCCGTCTAGTTCTTTTTGCGCTTTATCGTTTTCCGTGTCTAGCTTGTCCAGCAAAGAATCTTTTTCACTCGCCTTGCCGTTTTGGTAAAAAATCTCGGTGGTTTTGATGGAACCGTTTTGAGTAAAGGCTTCTTGCGGTTGGTTGCTCACAAAAAGTTTATGGAAAGTGTCGTTAGCCAAACCTGATGGTTTGTCCAGCATCTCGTTTTCGTTCATGAAAATCCACCGGTCTGGGGTTTCTTCTATTTCGGGGGCGGGGGTCTCTTGTCCCGTGGCCCCTGTTTTTTGCAAGAAGGACTCTTCGCTAGACTTTTTGTTGGCGTTGATGTTTTTTTGCAGCTCCTTTTTTTGAGCGAATTTTTCGCTTTCTGCTTGGACTTCAGAGGCGAGATTAATGTCCAAAACGCCGTTAGCCTTCTTGATGGTGTAGGCCATCTCGGAAAGATTTTTGCCACGATAGCGAGAGTCGGTTAGCCATTGATAAATGACCTCTCTCTCTTCGTCGCTGTCGGTGGAGCGTCCGGCTATTTTGTAGGCGCCGATATTTCTGAAGACGGCGCGATCGTTATTATTTAATAGTTTGTTAGCGCTTCCTTCTGGCAGGCCCAAAGATTCATCTTGTAGATCTTCGGTGGCGGGACCAGAAGGGACAATAATTGTTTTACCTAAAAAACTTTTTGTGGGCAGGCTTTTGGCGTATTTGTTATAGTTGGTGATCTTGGCTTCTAATAATGGTTTGGCCACAGCCTCCTTGAATGTCGTAGGGTTCATCGCTCCGGTCGCAAAAAGCCACGCATAGCCTTGAGTTTGCGGTCGGTAGTCTAGCCCCAGCAAAGCGTCCACGCGAGCGGGATTATTAAAGGCTTTGTTAAATCTTTCTTCGCCCACCGCTTTTTTGATTTCGGCAAAAGAATTGGAAGTCAGGCTGCCCGGAGGAAAGTCTAGGATAGTTTCGGCGCGAATTTGTCCGATGTATGTTTTGAAGCTGGCGCCTGACTGCCAATAATCAAAAGAAAGAGACCGTAACCCCAATGTGCTTTCTAGCTCTCTTTTGCCAACGCTAGCCAAAATATCATCAGAGGTGGCGCCGTTAAGCGCGTTTGAAGAGAGATTGAGTTGTTTTTCCACGAAGGCTTGACCAATCTTTTTATTCGCCTCATCAGAAGACAACCCCGCAATATTTTTAATAGAATCAGCCGGCAGATTGAGACATTGAGCCACCCCGGCCGTGCCGAGATTGCGGACTAATTTTTCAAAAGAAGAATTGTCAGCAGTTAGGTCTATTGGTATGTCCAGCTCTTGGCCGAGAATGGCCAGACCGATATTCCTGCTAATCTCCGAGACGCTACCTGTGCCGATACCGACCGCTCCCGAGAGGTCGTAGCCGGTATTTTCGCGGATTTGGTTGAGCAAGGCGCCCATAACAGTGTTGTCATAAGTTTCCGACATCGTCTCGCCGTTGTTGGTGAGGGAGGCGCCACCACCTAGTCCGGGCTTATTTGATTGGTAGGCGAGGACAATGTCTACCGGGGCTAGCTTTTTAATTTTTTTGCGCAAAATACCTTTTTTGAAAAGTCTTCTTTGGACTTGATCTACCACGGCCACATCAAAAGCTTGTCCCGTGAAGTGAGGGCTAATGGCGCGGTCGGCGTCGTTCTCGTAATACCATTCTTTGGTAAATTTCTTACCTTCAGAATTGTAGTCGGCCTTAATCCGTCGCACCTTAATTTTTTGATGGCCAGCGCCACCCTTGGCAACAGGGTCGGTTAAGTAGAGCAAGGCTTTGACGACGCGAATATCTACTTGATAATTTCTGATATAAGCGAGGTCTGTTGAGGAGATCGCCAGTCGAGGGCTTTGGACGACGCTATATTCTACTTTCAGGTATTCTAATGCCCCTCGAACTTTTTCCATGAATTTCTTAACTTCGGGGTCTAGATAAATAGGCAAGCCGGTTTTTTCGTCCAAGACGATTTCTCCGTCGCTATTTTTCTGAACGGCCAAGATCTCTCCAGCTTTCGGGCTACTTTTTCTTAATTTTTCAATTTGCGCGTCAAAATCGGCGATAATTTGGTTAATTTTGTTGAGATCGCTGTTGCCATCGCCATTGCCAAAGGCGGCTTGTTCCATTTTGGCCAGTAAGCCTTGGCTGTCAATATTGCTTCCGTCGCTTCCAGTTTTTCCAAAAATCATTTCCGCTAAAGCCTGATAGATCTCCACTTTGGCAGGATCGGTAGTAGCGCTAGAGGCGAGCCTGATGGTCTCTCCGCCAGTCGCAATCTCAACCATGGCCGAGGAGGCCTTGACTTGGTTGGCGATAGAGCAGTCGGCGGGCACAGACGAGCGACAGCCAGCGTCGCTAACCAGAGCGACATGTTCAGGGTTGTTCCGGTCAGAGGCTTGTAGAGAGGTTGTGCCACCCACGCCACTTTCTTTGGCGCCGATGAAAATAGCAACGATGAAAATTATTATAAAAATAACCGCGATGATCGCCAGTATAATCAAAATAACCGGTAATCCAGCGGTAGCTCCCGCGGCCACCGCTCCTCCCTCGGCCGCGGCGGCTCCACCCGCTACGGCGGCTCCTTCAGCGGCTCCACCTGCGGCCATGGCTCCTCCTTCGGCGCCCACGCCACCTTCAGCCACCGCGCCTCCTCCTGCCTGTGGAGTTGGGACTTCTTGGGGGGTTTTTGGGGTAGGCTTTTCTGCTGGCTTTTCGGTCTCTTTGGGAGTTGTTTCGCTCTCTTCCGAAGGCTCTTCGCCCTCTTTTCCCGGCTCTTTCTCGTCCCCTCTCTCTCCATCTTCGTTTTTTCTCTTTTCTTCTTCTCCGCTTTCTTTTTCGGGTTTTTCTTGCTCTGGTTCTTTGGTTTTTTCGTCTTTTTCTTCTTCTGGTTCTTCTTCTTTTCTCTTTTCCTCTTCTTCGTCTTCTTCTCCGCCTTCCTTCTCGTCTTCATTGTCCTTTTCCTCTTCTTCGTCTGAATCCTCTTTCTTATTTTCGCTTTCTTTTTCTTCTTGACCATCGCTTTCTTCGTCTGTTGAGGTATTTTTTTCCGTTTCGTCATCACCGTCTTCGCTATTGTTTTCTGGCACAGAAAAATTAACAGCCGTTTCGGTCGTTGTTTCGTTAGCAATCTTGGCTGTCACAACTTTTTTCGTCCCAGCCGAGTCAGGCTCTTTGTTGCTCAACGGCGCGACACCGCCATCGGCCATAGGGACTTGAGGACTATCGTCTTCGGCCATTTACCCCTCCTTATAATAGCGACGCTAATATGCGAATTGCATGCGAATCTACAAATGTTGCGAATATTGCGAATAGATTCCTCGACATATTCGCCTACATTTGTAGATTGGCGTTATGTTTTTTGTGGACAGCCCTTGCTTTCTTGGCTCTAACATGCTAAAATTGTGGCAGGTCTGATTTTGACGGAAAGACTCTTGCCGCCAGTATTATTGTAGCAAGATTCTTCTGTTGATAACCAGATACTTTTTTCGGACATTAACAGCCCAAAAAGTTTCTAGGGGTTGTGGAAAAAACGGAGGAAAACCGCGATGAGAAAGAAAATGTTTTGGCTGTGGCTGTTTCCGCTTTTTTTGCTTAACCTCTGTGTCGCTTCGCCCGCGTTGGCTCAAGTCAAAGAGGGCAAACCTATCGTCTCGCCAGCCAACAAGAGCTGGGTGGCGAAAGTAGTTCTCACTGGAAACAAGTTCCACGGTGGCTGGCAAGCTTTCGCCTCTTACGACGGAGGCAAAAACTTCTATCAAATCACCTATCCTGTTCTATTCCTTCAGTTGCACAAAAGAATGCCCGAGGACAGACTCCAAGAGAGCAACGTAATTGACATGGAATGGGAGATGGGAGGAAAAATGCTCGAAATTCGCACAGATGTTTTGTCTCCAGAGGAAGCGTTTGAATTCGAAGATCCGCCTACTCCCACCGATTACAGCAGAGCTGGTGTTGGCGAAAATGGAGCGTTAGGGCTTTTTGATCCAAAAGAAAAGGTCACCCATTGGTTGAATGAGAGTTTTTACAAAGGACTTTTTCGCGATGGCCACCCAATGGAACCAGGAATTTGTGATGGTGGGATTGAGAATTCAAGGGCGTATTATACCACATGTTTTTCGGAAAAAACGCAAAAAGGATGGCTTGATGACAAGTTCGATATTACTACGGAGAGCATAAAGAAACGTATGGTCAATGACTATGCTCCCTTGTTTTATTACCTTCTCCCGGCCTTGATTAAAGAAACAGAAAAAAACAGTGCGGCCGGGATAAATGGCCTGCTTTCTTTTTTGCCCAAAAGAGATCGGTTACAAATCTCTAAATTTCTTTTGGAAAGGAGAAAAAGGGTTACTGCCAATCCCTTCGTCTATTACGATGAGGAAGCGTACGACGAGGGCGAAGTGGAAAGAGGAATGGTGGGGGTTGGGGAGGCTATTGATGTCAGTGCGACCATAAGTTTTCCGGCGAGGCCGGAATGGTGCTTTAAGCCCAACGAAAAAAACGGTTCCTGTCCTAGCGCTTCCGGACGACTGGCTTTTTATCTAAAAGGCCCGTTTTACCGGCTAGACAAGGATTTAACCATAGAGATGGTTGATCCGTGAAGTTTTTGCGCGACAACCATCTTAATGCCCTCTTCGATTAGTGACATCGCGCTATTTTGCTTTACATTTTGATTTGCGCCCCGAGGAAACTCGGGGCGTTTTGTTGTCTGGCGGGTTTTTTGGGCCTTGATTTCTTGGCTTGAATGTGCTATGATTCTCATAGGTTCGGCATAAGGGATGTTTTCTGACGGTCGAATACTTTTTGAACATTAACAGCTCGAAGAGTTGTGGGAAAACGGAGGGTTTCCATGAAAAAAGCAATGGCGGTTTTTGCGGTCTTGTTTATTTTTTCCGGCACGAAAGTTCTGGCCGGAGACTGGTTGGTTTCGCCCTTCAACAAAAACTGGGCGGCGAAAATCGACAAAGTCGAAAGCGAATATGGTGACATTAGCTGGCAGGCTTTTTTTTCCCATCAACGCGGAGGATCAAAGACAATTATCGAATTAACCAAAACTCTTTCTTATGATAACGACGGATGCACAGAAGAATATTGCTTGATTCAGAGCGTGGCTAAGATTCAATGGGTGGCCGGAGGCAAATTTTTAATGCTGATTACTTCTGCCGATGAGGAAGAAGAGATACAGCAAGCGCCGCCAAAAGTAATTAATGGCTTAAAGGATGGTTTTGATGTTGGCGATCATTTATTAATCTTCGATCCGTCAGATTACTCGCTCTATTGGCTGAGTAGTCCTCGCGCCATGGGTAGATACGAACGGAATGGAGTTTGCGACATTGTCGTCAAGGGCAATGTCATAAACTACAACGCTTGTTCGCGAGGGGCCTCTCACGAAGGAAAAGATCCTCGGACTCTTGCTCTCAAAAAAGAAGTTTTGGAGAAAAAGGGCGGTCACGATCCGGATTTTTTACCCGGATTGCTGGCCGAATCTTTCCGGCAGGAGTTGGTTAAGGCCGATCTGATTGGTGTGGATGCTTTTTTGAAGCCTCTGGTTCCGACCAAAGAATGGAAGGCTCTGCGAGGCTTCATCGTCAAAAACCGCCAGAGAATTCTCGATGGCAACAAACAGTTTCTGGGCAACGGAAAAGCTGGCATTATCTTTCGTTGGAGCGATGACCCCCATGATCCTTACTTCGGCTACTCTGGCGCCATCGCTTTTGAGGGCAAGAATGTCAAAAAGGCCAGAGTTTCCATTGTTGGTCCCGTCATGGCCGATTAACTTTTCACGCATTTTTTCGCAATAAAAAAACCGCCTCGAGAGAGGCGGTTTTTCTTTATCTATCTTTGTCACAGCGCGATCTTGTAGAGATAACTGCCGCTGGAAAAATATAGCGTCTTGCCATCGTCGGCGAGCATGAGGTTTTGGAAGGACAGATTTTTGTTAGCGCTTTCTTGCGGATAGGTAAGGATAGTTTTTTCTTTTGATTGCAGATTAGTGATGGTAATTTTTTTAGTGGAAGCATCTTCCTCCTCATCTTCAACCGATATTGCCAAAAAGCCACTGCCGTCGATGGCTATTCGGTCGAGACTAGCGATAGTTTCCAAATTAGTTTCTTCGCGGGAATTTTTGTCTAACAAAATGGTGGTGACGTAAGAGAGTTTTTCGTCAAAAGCTTGGTACAAAAGCATATTTTTTTCGGGCAGATCGAGGACATCAGTCGCGATGTTTTTATCTACCAAAAACTCTCCCGCTTTTGTTTCTACAAGATTTCCCATACTTAATTTTGTTCCGGCCAGCTCGGTGGGTTCTTCAAAGTAGAAAAACTTTTCTTCCGGCAAAAATCCAGTTTCGGCGCCACCGTAAGTAATGAGGTCTATGAGCTTTTTCCAAGAACTACCGTCCGGGTTGGCCGTAGAGACATTATCCTCCCCACTTTCCATATTAAAGAAATGGTAGATTATTTTTTTGCTATCAATAGACCACGATAGGCTCTCGATGTTTTTGTTAAGCATGGCAAAAGCTTTTTTATTAGTGTCAAAAAGCCAAACAGTTTGGTCGCCATCTTTGAGTCCGGAGCGAAGCAGGGGGCTACTCCTTTGTCGAAACAAAAAAGAATCATATTTGAGAGCAAAAATCACCTTTGTACCGTCTGGCGACCACCATGTTTTGTTTGGGGTGGTGCCGATAGGAGGCGAGATTTGTTGGGCTTCTTTTTTCTCTGGATCAAAAGAGTAAAAAGCCATGCCTTGGGAAGAGAAGAAAAAAATTTTGCCACCGATTAGTTTGGGGTAAAAAACTATTTGGTCGGATATTTTTTCGGCGGTTAGTTTTTTTACCCCATCTTTGGTAATGTATTCTTCTGTTTGAATCAGGGGGGTGGTTTTGGAACCAGAGCTTTCTTTGCCCCTATTTTTTATGAAGAAAAAGGTGGCTACGCCGATAACAATTGATACCAAAACAAAAACTATTATGATTTTTTTTCTGTTCATAGTAATGTGGTTACTGATTTATTTTAATTGATTTCTGATTTTGTTCATCAGAGAAGGCGCCATGTCGGTGTGGTCATTTTTCTTTCCGGAGATATCTCTAAATAGCGAAGAGCCGTTGGCTTCGGCGTGGCCGATAACATTTTCCGTTGCAATACTATACTTGCTTTGCAGATATTTGGTTAGCTTTATGGCTGACTGAATTTGCAGAGTATTATCGTTTATTCTTTTTTCTATGACCCCGCTATTCTCTCCTACCAGCTCAATACCGAAAGAGGTGTGGTTGAGACCAATAGTGTGTCTGCCTCGGTAGTTTTCTGGAATGATTTGGTATATTATTCCGTCCCTGTCTATGATGTAGTGAGCTGTGGTGTTGGGGTATTCACCCTTTACTTTTCTGGTTTCGTCGTCAAAAGTGTTCCATGCTCCAACGAAGGATCCGCCGGCAGTATAGTGCCAAACTACCGTTTTGGGGTCGGTCATCTCCCACGAGTTGTCTCCATAATGATTTTTGGAGTAATCGGTCATCTGTTGTTTCCTTTTGTCGGAGAAGCTAATCATTCTTTCGGTCATAGGTGGTTTTTCGGCAACACCATTGACGGTCGTTGGTTCTTTCGGTTTTATTTCTGTTGCGCATTTTATGGGGCGAATGAAGGAAACAGGACCTCTTTTGTTGATGTATTCGGCAGTCCAATGGCTCTCCACTACCCCCTTGTCTTGGTATTTGGTAGCCTCTATGACATCCAGCGAATCGTCGGTATTGACGCTGACGACAAAGGCGGCGTGACCGATAACGGCTTTTCCTCCTACCTCAAGATCAGTGCCGTCCACATTGGTCCTGATGACCACAATGTCACCTCTCGTTGGGTTGTCCACTTCTACAAATTCTTTTTTCACTTCGTCGTGGTAACCATTTTCGGTGGCTATTATTAAGGCGTTAGTATCAAATCTATTCGTTCTACTGACATCATTGAGGTTAATGAGTACTCGGCTGACTAATCCCGAGCAGTCAAATCCGTCTTGTTTCTCTGGTCCCCACTTGCCCCAGTCATATTTTGCTCCGACGAAACGACGCGCCTCGGCTATTATCTGTTCGCTGCACTCGTCGGACATAGCATATGCTCCGCCGGTTTTTTGGCAAGCCCCGCTAGTTATTAGTTTGCTATAAAAATCCATCATACGGTTAGCGCCGGCGATAGCCTCGTCCTTTTGTTTCTTGTTGTTATACTCATGGTAGGCTTCAATATATGCCAAGCGAAAAAGTTCATTTTCGTCATTCGCATTATCCTTAATGGCATTTTTGGTTCTGGAATCCTTGAGGTCAACGCTCAATTTGTGGGCTATGGCCATAATCATTCTTCTGGGCTCAAAACGAGCATCATGTTTGTTGTTGTCAAAAACTTCTCCAGTTTTTGGTATGCGGGTTGCGCGTTCTGCGTCAGAGAGATTTTTTAAGTCATACAGCTTTCCGCCATCTTTTGTAAAGTCGGCTCTATAGTTGGGTCCACTAGAATCGTTGGCTGTGGAATATACGAATTGTCCCAATCCCGCCGCCCCGCTAGCGTTATAAGAACTAGGGTCAAATCCAGCCGATTCGGTTGCTATCAAAGCTATCAAGCGAGCCTCTTTGCCACCTAAATATTTATCGGCCGCTTCTTTAATGTAACCGGCTTCAATAAAAGGTTTGGCGGCCACTAGCGCGCCACTTAAATTACTTAGCCCATCGGCATTGCAGAAAGTTCGGACGCCACCCCCGCTCCCTCCTCCCGCGAAACCAGAGCCTCCTTCTGTCGCGCAGGCTGGGGCTTCGCTACGGTCGGTAGCAAAAAACCACTTGGCCAATTCCCATTTGCTACAACGGTCAATAGAAGTCAAGAAAATGGCCATGGAAGAAAAAATGAGCACTACGCCAATAATAATCATTACCAAAAGAACCAAAAGAAGAATGATGACGACCGAGCCACCTTCTTTGTTTTGGACATATTTTTCTTTAGCCTCAAATACTTTGCGGAACAACATTTTTAAGATTTAAGATTCAAGATTCAAGATGCAGGGACAAATTCAAATATCCCCGTGTCGGAAAAAAGATAAAGTAGAGTGTTGACGGGGTCAAAGACGAGAGTAGAGATATTGGCGGGCAGAGTCCTCTTCTTGTACGCTAGAAGTTTTTTATCAACATTAGAGGCTGATATTTTTAATTCCCACAGGCCTTCTTGGTTATAAACAATTAAGCTGGTATTGCCAGTCCAGACGACATGGCGGAAGTCGCCGGAGATTTGCAAATCAAGAGCGTTGTCTTTTTCTTTAGTCGTGTCATAGGCCAGTAATTGAGACCCCGATTGATAGACGAAATATTGGCTATCGGGCGACCAGACGGCGCCGGTGGACTGATCGTCGGTGGTGGCGTCGGTCGTGGCTCTTTGGGCAAAGCTGTAAAATTTCACATTTCTTTTGGCGTCAGGGGACACCGTGTCATCAGGAAAGACAGCCACGCTCACTCCATCGGGAGACCAACTAAGGTCGCTATCAGGAGTGGTGGGCCTGAAGGTAGCCAAAGGTTCGTAATAGGCTCCGCTCGGGTCGGAGGTGGTCAGCGAGCGATTTTCGCCTTTGAAATAATAGACTATCCGATCGCCATCGGGATTGAAAGTAGCGTTGCGAATAGAGGGGTGAAGACTGGTGGTCTTCACATTGACCAAGTCCCTTCTGTCCAAGGTAATCACCCAAGCCACCTCTTGGTTGTCGTCAAAGCCAGAAAGTTTTTGCAATAATCCCCCTTGAGGCTGGGCGGAATTAACTACTGTCGCGATAACTTGTTTGTAAGTGGGCGACCAGGCGACGCGACGAATCTCGGCAATGGGTTTGTTGATGAGGGAGACTTCGGTGGCGGTGGCCGTATTGTATTGACTTAAGATATAGCCGGCATCATTTTTGAAAAAATAATAAAGAACCTTTGTCTCTTTATTATAAGCGGGAAAGAAAACTTCTTTTTCCAAGACTTTTTTAATCTCGGCTTTTTCTTTGAGCGTGAAGTCAAATTGAGCATTTTTCTTGAGCGGATCCACGGTGATTTCTTGAAGGCCTTCTAGGTAGTCTTCGTTGCTGACGGCGAGGAGATGTTTGCCTGCTTTCAGCTTTAGTGTATAGGGAGTATTAACGGCCTTGGCGACGCTATTGCCGTCAACGACAATATCTATGGCTTGAATGTTGGCGCCAATGATTATTGGGGTGGTGGCGAATTTGTTGAAAGCAAAAATCCCCGCGATGACGAGGACAACAAGGCCGATGGCAGACCCGCTGATGAGGGCAATTTTTTTACCGTTTTTTTGCAGAAAAAGAAGAGGTTTTCTGGGCGACTTGATGTCGTCGGGAAAAACGATGAAAGATTTGGGTACAGGAGTGGCTGACGGTAGCGACGGTTCTGACGTTTTTGGCGCGACAAAAGACTCCAACTCGCCTAAATCTGTCGAGGTTGGCTTGAAATTGTCCGCTGATATTGGTGTTGGCGGTTGAGCACTGGGCGCCTTTTGTTCTGGAGTAGCGCCTTGTGGATTAACAGGATTCATAAACCCTCCTTTTGTAGTACTAATTTCACGAATTAAAAACTAATTACGCGAATAAACTAGCGAGATTAGTGTAATTGGTGTCTCTATTGCTATTATACACCACAAGTCTGGGGATAAAAACAAATAGAGAGATAATCTCTCTTATTCGCAGATTAATTAGCCCTATTCGCAATAATTAGTATATTGGATAGTTTTCCACAGCCCCCAGATTGACTTTTGGGAAAAACTATGCTATAATGAACTCAAGTTTTGAAACAAATGCAGGGGGGCTTTCAAGACACCCGCTACATATTTTTTGCAAAATTGAGCGGGCAAGAAACAAAAGCTATGAAAACCAAAAGCCCTCACAAAACTCATTCCGATACCACCAAAAGGATTAGAAATCTCTCTTCTTCTCTTGGCGCTTCGGATATTTTTTTGCGTCGCGACGGCGATTTTTCTTCTCTGCGTCCGGAAGGGATTATGACCTTGCTTCGTCAGGGCAAAATAGACCAAAAATCAGCTCTCCTTCTGCTCGGCGTGGCCGCTATTTCGGCCGAGGAAGAGGCCAAAAAGCACAAAGAGATTTCCACCATTGACGAGCTGACGCAAATTCATAATAGGCGCGCTTTCATTGATTTCTTGTCCAAGGAATTGGCCAAGTTGCGCGTCCAGCATCTGGAGCTCAAGAAATTACTAGACAAACCGCTATCTCTCTCAATGATGATGGTGGATATTGACTTTTTCAAAAAAGTTAACGATACCTATGGGCACCTCGCGGGAGATACCGTTCTCCGCGATGTCGCGAGAATTATCAAAAAAGAAATGCGCGATAACGATAGAGTTTTTCGTTACGGTGGCGAGGAATTCGCGGTTTTGATGACCGATACGGGCACCGAAAGCGCGCTGATCGGCGCGGAGAGATTGCGAGCTAAGGTGGAACGACATAGATTCCCCGTTGACATTCATGGCAAAAAGAAAATCAAGCTAACGATCAGTATTGGTATCGCCCATGTGGACGGGCCAAAATTAGTGGCTAACAAGGTGACCGACATGATGATCCCGAGATTAATTGGTCATGCTGACGAGGCGCTCTACAAAGCCAAAAGAAACGGCAGAAATATGGTTCTTGCTTGGGGCGGGGACAAGAAATTAAAAAATTAAAAAAGTAAGAAAATAGAATAAATAATGAAGCCACCCTTGCGGGTGGCTTCTGTTGGAAAGGAATTCCATTTTGGGTTATGGCATAATCATAGGGGCGCGAGCTTTGCTACCCTCAAAAAATCTCGATATATGTAGCGCATAGCGTTCTCCTGTCTCCAAGGGGGCATTTGGTGTCAGGAAAAAGTAAACTTCCTTGTCGTCCGAGACCACCTTTTTTGTAATAGAAGGGAAATCCTTGCAGTCTCTGAGGTGAAGACTCCCGTTGGGAAACTCTGAACATTGGACTATACTGTAGAGACGAGTATCGCCTCCACCTTCACCGTAAATAAAGAAGGCGAACTTTCGCTTGCCCACATTTATGCTATCAACGTCTCCCTCTGGCTCCACAAGAGGCCAATAAGAATCTGGCCTCAAACCTTCAATGTAAAGAAATGCTCCGATGGTTCCAAAGTAAGGGTTGTTTTTGACAATCTCTTTTTCCCAAGCCAAAGGATCGGAGGAATTACCGCGGGTTGCTGGTGGCGCAGAAGGATTTTGCGATGAATTTGTTGACGATGGTGGGCGGTAGACATAAGCGAACAGCATTACCAGACCCAAAACCAAAAGCAAAGGAATTGTTAAGGAATTAGTTTTCTGGGGCACTATCTTTCTCCTTTGGTCTAATTTCCGAGAATTTACCTTACGGTACTATTATTATGGCCAAGATGAGAGTAAAAAGCAATGATTTTCTTTGAGGCGAGACATCGAGGCTTTTCTTATGTTTCGTATGATAATATTCGCGATAATTCGCGTTCACAAAAAACCACTTTCTTATTTTGTGTCAGTTGTTGTAGAATGGAGTTAGTAATGCGAATGAATGTAAATAGCGTGCGAATGTTGCGAATGCTATGAACAGAAATTTATTCGCATCATTTGTGGATTCGCATGTTATTCGCGGATTAGCGTTGCTTTTGTTATAAACAAAAAAACAAAATGTCTATCGAAAGAGGGCAAAAACTAAAAAAGGCTATCTTTGTATTTGTGGCGATACTTTTGGTATTGCCATTTTTGGTGGTGGGTATGGGCAGTAAGGTAGCGCTTGCCGATAGTCCAGTAATAGAAATATTGATAGACCCAGCTACGGAGAAAAGTTTTGATTGTAATATTAAAAAACAAGATGGAGGGCTCTGGCAAAAATATAAGGAATTCTATAATTTTCAAAACGCAAAGTATGACGTTAAGTGTGAGTGGACATTGTCAGAGTCTGATAAAGAAAAGGCTTTTATAGTCTTAAGGACTAATGAAGGGGGGACAGATATACGAGATTGTTTTGTTGACAGGGCCGATCAGATTGATGGAAAAAAAGACCTTTTAGACAATAAGGTATGCTTCGCTACTAATCCTGGGGAAACAGAAGCGTTTTGGACATTCAGTAACTTCATTGATCTAAGACCGCCACTATACTATGAGATGAGAGTCGTTAAGAGCTTTCCAGAGTTAGCAGTACCCAATTCATACTTTTTGCCAAACCAAAAAACTTTAGATATCGTGCAACAAGCAAATGCAATATGGGGCGATGTCAAGGAGGCAGAACCTCCCAATGGTACAGACGTTCCTTTTGTGAAGCAAGCAATGGAAGATATGGGGAAATACAACACAGATATTATTGAGGCATGTAAGGGTAGCTCGGCCGCTATTAGCGGTATTTGCGCAAGGGTAAGTGCATCTTTATTACAAAAGAATGTTTTACTTAGCACTAGAGTAGTTGCGCTTGAGGGGTCTTGTGCTAATTCAGATGATAAAGTGACGTGTTTGTCCAGCGACACTAGCTATAAGGAAGCGCTAGATAAATATGATGAATCTATGGAGGGTCTAGAGAATGTTTCTACGGGGAGCAATACGGGGGTACAGGAAGACCCTGATGCCAAAGACAAAAACGAATCGGGCACTTGCCCTTCGGACACGGATATGGATGCAGGATTTGGCAGTATATTTAAGGCTATTGACGCGCCGGGAGGGATGTTCACCTATATCGGTTGTTTTGGCGTCAGGGGATTAATGCACGGGGTGGGCGCTATAGCCAGAATTATCGTCAATGATGAGAATCTGAAAGGAGTGGCGAATTTCCAAAATCTGGCCAACGGGACGCCGAACGAATTAGTTGTAGGACTCTGGCAGACTATCAGAAATGTTATCAACGCTCTTTTCGTTCTCGCCTTTTTGCTCGTGGCGCTGATGAATGTCTTGCGCGTGGACATCAAGACATGGCAATTTCAAAGAATGATCCCGCAGATTGTCGGAGCGGTGCTACTAGTCAATTTGAGTTACGCTATCGGTGTCTTTGTTATCTATTTTGCCAACGCCATCAACAATTTCTTTTTGGTGGACGGCGCTACCACTTTTGCCGATCTGGTTCCCGGAAACTTTCAGCAGACAAACACTATTTATAGTATTGGCGGACTTTCTCTCTGGCTCGCTTTACTCAAAGTGCTGGTCATCGTCATCTTTTTCGTTCTCGCCATCGGTTGTATCTTGAAGCTTTTTATTAGAATAGTCGTGGTCAATATTCTCTTGGCTTTTTCGGCCGTGCCTTATATCGCCATGCTTTTTCCTGTTAAACAAGTGCAAAAAATAGTGGGGCAATGGTGGGAAGAATTCGCCAAATGGGTGATGATGGGGCCGCTGATGATTATCTTGATAGTCTTTTCCGCCAAGGCGATTTCTTTGAGCAACAACGACTTGAGTCCCGCAAGGAGCCTCATCGGAGACGTTACCATTGATACTAGCGAAGGTGCTAGCGAAAGCGATCTGGGGGCGCAAAGCACTAGCACCATCCTGATGAATTTCATTCTCGCTGACATCTTAATTTATCTGGCTTTCGTTTATCCAGACGAAGTGGCCAAAAAGGTAGTCGGCGCCGTTACCGATATCGCTACTGGCAAGAAGGGCCCTCTAGCTTCAGCTACGGCGAAATCTTTGAAAAAAGCGGCTGGAAGCGCTTATCTAGGTTCGCGCCAAAAAATGGCCGCTTTAGACTTGAACAAAACTTACAAAAACGATGATGGCACTCTCAAAGACGCCAGCTTGTGGGGTAGAACCAAATATGCTGGAGCAAGATTTGCCAAAAAGGGAGCCAGCGCTGGCCTGACCATCCAAAACGCTCCCAAGATGGTAGAAGAAAAAGCCGAAAGATTTCAAAAAGAGCAAGAAAAAGCTTACGGTAAGGCTAGTGGTAAGGGGAAATTTACCAAATGGGCGAAAAAATCTTCAGAGCTAGAAATCAAAGAAGAAGCGCAGAAAAAAATAGATCAAGGTATAGCGGCGGCGACTCTTTACAATGACGCCATGAACGCCAAAACTGAAAAAGACCAAGCTATCGGCATCAAGGCTTTGCAAATGTTGCACAATGGCGACAAAGGAGCAAGAAGACAGGAAGAGGCCAGAGGTTTCTTTGAGGCTCTCATGGGCAAGGCCGATGGTATTAGTCGCGACTCCAAAATAACTATAGGTACTGCTGAAGCTTTGGGTCGTCAAGCCAAATTTGCTGGCGAAGAAGGTTTTGACCAACCAACAAAATTTGAACCTTTGCCAGAAGGATACGACAAGGATAATCCGACCGTTTGGGCAGTGGGTCAAGCCGAAAAATTGCTACGCACTATGCCTCGCCAACAAGCTGGCAGTATGGATACCGGACTTTTGACCGAATCCCAATGGAACTATCTGGCAAATCTAGATAACAACAAACAGTTTGATGCGGAGGCTTTGTTTGTGAAAAACGAGAGGGGTTCTATAGATGAATGGTTAGGGAAGATTAAGCCTAATTTGTCCAGTCAAGCCAGAAATGCCATTAAACAGACAATGATGGTGGGGGATATTGTTACTATCAATAGAGTGCTAAAGGACAATGGTATCCATAAGGAGAGCGGTATTGATGTTGAGCTGAAAATGGATGAAGAAACCCTGAAACTACCTGAAGGCGACAACAATGGCGATTTGGCTAGGATTATGACAAGGGTCAATGTCCGCTCCAATTTGGATCAAGTCTTTGCTCGTCGCAAAAACGACATTCAGCTTCAGGCGGCGACAAAAGTCAAAGGATTACTGGACAATAGCTCCATACTACAAATGTATGGTGGCGAGCAAGGCTTCTACGATAAAATGGAGGGGCGCATGAATATCATCGAGCGAGACTTGGGTAGCCCAGACGAATCAGTGGCGGTTAATGCGATAAAAGAAGCTAAGGAAGTTTTTGCCCCCCAATTTGCCGATAGAGACAAGGTCAGTTCTGAAGAAATAAAAATACAAATTGGCGCTACCAAGAATGCGATAGAGTGGTCCAAGCAAGGCATATTGAAGAAAAATATTGGCACTTTGATGACGGGCAAGGCGGTACAAGAGAAAAGTCAGAAACAATCGCAGCAAGCAAATCAGCAACAGCCACCAGTCCCACCACGGCCATCTATTGTAATTCCGGGCGGTGTAGTCGGTAGTGGCGCCAGAGAAGAGAAAAAGACATACAATCGCAACAATCAAACACCTAACACCTAACACCTAACACCTGCATTTTCTATGTCTCAAGATTACAAAATCCCGCAAAATATAGATGTTGAAGACAAGATATTTGGGCCTTTTACGCTCCGACAGTTTTTGTATATACTGGCTGGAGGGACGATCATCTACTTATTGTTTTTGACGCTCGGAACCAACATCAATCTCTTTGCTATGGCCTCCGGACCGGTATTCATTCTCACGGTCGCCTTGGTTTTTGTCAAAGTGAACGACCGACCCTTTCTCATCTTCCTCGGATATTTTTCTTCTTATCTCGGTGAATCAAAATTGAAAAAATGGGACAAGGCGACGCGGATCAAAATGACGATGGTGCAGAGCGAAGAAGAAACAGAGCAGTCCAGAGCCAATATCGCCATCTCCACCAAGACCGGCATTGTCCGATCACGCTTGACGCAATTGGCGACCATTGTGGATACACAAGGCTGGTCGGTGGGCGACAATATTGAAGGTGGCGGGAGATTTATTTCCGCTACCAATGCGACGCTTGACGCGCAAGCTTCTCGGTCGGAAGGCAAATTGGTGGATATGTTTGGCGATTTGGAAGAAGCTTTTGAAGAGGTCTCGGCCTCGGCGCCAACGCGGGCAACACCAGAAGACTTTAGTGATTTGGCGGCCAATTTGAGCCGACTGCTTAGCAAACAATAAAAAAAGCGAAGAATACTATGGCGCAACCAAACACCAATCAAAACAAAAACGCTTTTTCCTCCGTGGAAATGGCGCCACCGAAGAGTGGCTCTACCCAAGCCTTCTTGGATATTGACCAGATTCGCGAAGGCGTGGTCATTGCCAAGGATGGCGGGATGAAGGTGGTTTTGATGTGTTCGGCCATCAACTTTGATTTGAAATCCGAGTTAGAAAAAAATTCTATTATCTACGGCTTCCAGAGCTTTTTGAATTCCTTGGACTTCCCCGTGCAAATAGTGATGCAATCCAGACGGCTAGATATGGACCGTTATCTGAAAACTTTGGAAGATCGTCTGCCAGAGGAGAAAAACGAATTGCTTAATATGCAGATTCAAGAATATGTGGCTTTCGTCAGAGACCTGATTCAAGGAGCCAATATTATGCAAAAAAGATTTTATGTCGTCATTCCCCATTATCCTTCGGGGGTCAAGCAGATTGGCAATTTGAGCAAGGCCATCACTGGCAACCCCGGTAATATCTCGGTCAAAGATTTCAATGGGGAGAAGAAATATCTGATGCAAAAAGTGGAAATTGCCGCTTCTGGTCTGCAAGCGATTGGTATCGGCGCTTTTCAGTTAGTCACCCAAGATTTGATTGAGCTTTATTATGGCGTCTACAATCCCGACCAAGCCACTAGCCAAAGATTGGTGGACGCTTCGCAATTGGAAGCAGAAATTATTGAGAAATTGCCGGATATGGAGATTGGGTAATAACGCGAATAATATAAATTCCATCATGCGAATATGGCGAATGCTACAAATAGT